>JBFMGF010000113.1 GCA_040752675.1 Acidobacteriota bacterium | reverse complement strand
ACGAGGCTGCCAGGGGTTTGAGGAGAACATTTCACAATTCTGCATTGATTCCCTATCCAAAGAACAAGGTCCAGGTGACCATTTCTACGAGGGACAGGGAAAACATCTTCCGCGAGATCTACTCCATCGTCATTGATCCCAATTCCCATCAGATCAAGAAGGACAGGCCCTACAGAAATTCGAAGGTGCACAAGCTCCTGTACAACGGCGAACCATCGAAAAAGGTCGATCTCCTGTTCATCGGTGATGGATATGCCAAGAACGAGATGGAGAAGCTCCAGAGGGATGCAAGACGCTTCATGGAGATCCTCTTCATGCATTCTCCCTTCAAGGAGAAGAGAGACATGTTCAACGTCTTTTTGATCGAGGCAGCTTCTGAGGAATCGGGCCCCGATGATCCTAGGAAGGGGATCTTCCGGAGCACGGTCGTTGGAACCTCCTTCAACACGTTCGATTCTGCGCGATACCTGACAACGACAGAAAACAGACTGATGCGGGATATTGCCTCCAACTCTCCTTACGACGCCATCTTCCTCATGGTCAACACCAGCCAGTACGGCGGCGGCGGGATATACAATCTCTACTCCGTCTTCGCGACAGACAATGAGTACGACGCCTATCTCATCGTCCATGAATTCGGGCATGCCTTCGCCGGGCTAGGGGATGAATACTACACGTCGCAGATTTCCTACAGTGATTTCTATCCTGCGGGAGTGGAGCCCTGGGAACCCAACATCACGGCGTTGCTCGACAGGGAAAACGTGAAGTGGAAGATTCTGTTGACCCCTGGTATTCCAATCCCCACACCAGAGGATCGCGAGAAGTTTGGAAAGGTTGTGGGATGTTTTGAAGGCGCCGGTTACGCTGCAAAGGGACTCTATCGGCCGATGATTGATTGTAAGATGTTTTCCAAAGGTTTCGTCGATTTCTGCCCCGTTTGCAGCAAGGCCATCTCCGACATGATCGACTTCTACTGTGAATAGATAAACGTGGCTTGCCCCGAGCGAGCTCTTCATATCAAGAACTGCCTGGCGAGCTCTTCGAGGGTGAGAATGCCTTTTGACTGTGACCTCTCGCAGAGCGCGCTCACACGCGACCCATAATCGTCTCTTTCTTCTTGATAGATGAGACCAGTATAGAGCTTGTCTTCCCTGTAAGCAGCATCAAGAGCCGATCTGAAATCCTCTGGGTTGTGACTCTCCGGTAGAGGTTCAGTATGCTCTCTGATCCAGTTGTACTGTTCCCTTCCCCGGAACGTGACGCAGGGGCTCAGAACGTGAACCAGCGAGAAACCTCTGTGCTTTATCCCGCGGACTATCATCTCCGCCATATGTTTCGGGTCGAGAGAAGTGCTCCTGGCTATGAGTGACGTCTGGCAGCCAAGAGCGAAACGTACCGCATCGATCGGATGATCGATGTTTCCATAGATGGTCGTTTTTGTGATCTCCCCCTCAGTGAGCGTAGGAGAGACCTGCCCCTTCGTGAGCCCGTAGATGCCGTTGTCCATCATGATCAGCGTGATGTCGATGTTCCTCCTGGCGGCATGCGGATAATGCCCCATACCGATGCTCAAAGCATCACCATCTCCAGTGATCCCGATGACCACAGTTTCCGGTCTGGCAAGTTTCACGCCGAGAGCGATTGGAAGAACCCTCCCATGGAGCGCGTTGAAACCGTAAGTCCGGACGTATCCAGGAAGTCTGCTGGAACATCCGATCCCGGAGACCAAGGCGACGTTCTCCGGCGGGAGTTGAAGAGTGGCAAGTGCCTGATAGACGGCGTTGAGGACGCCGAAGTGTCCGCACCCTACACACCAGACCGGTTTCACATCATTCCTGTAATCCAGTGGTGAATATTGAACTGTCATCTTTTCCTCCTTATTCTGCTGCCTTATGGATCTGCGTGAGCACCTCTTCGACGGAGAGCGCCTTTGCCCCACTCCGCTTGCATGTGATCTGCTCGAAAGGCAGATGGAAATGACTCCTCAGATACTTCAGGAACTGCGCACTGTAGGAAAGCTCGACGATGATCGCTTTCTTCAGCGGTCTGAAGAACTCCTCAAATTTCTTGAATGGAAGGGGATGGATGATCTGCGGAACGAGAGCCGAGACTTTAATCCCCTCCTCGTTGGCCCTGAGTACGGCCTCTTTTACAGCACCCTTGGAGGAGCCCCAGGCGATGACGCCCAGGGGAGCATCCTCAGGGCCATACTTCCTGATGAAATGGAACTCCTCTCTGATCCGGTGACACTTGTCGAATCTTTTCTTGTTCATACTCTCGTGATTATCGGCCGTCGACACGACACACCCGTATTCGTCATGCTCGATGCCGACTGCCGTGTACTGCCCTCCTTTAATTCCGGGGGAACTCATCGGCGAGACACCGGCCTCCGTGAAGCGGTATCTCTTGTAATCTTTCAGTTCTTCTATAGAAGGATGGATCCTCTCAAACCTCTTCGTGAATCCGTTATGTTCCATCAGTTCGACCATCTTAATGCTCTCCTTGCGATGACCGATGAACTGGTCGGAGAGGATGATGACCGGGAGCTGATACTTCTCAGAAATGTAGAAGGCTTCCACGGTAACGTCGAAACAGTCTTCCACGTCCGAGGGAGCCAGCACGACCCTGTTGGCATCGCCGTGCGTCCCGTAGAGCGCCTGCTGCAGATCGGACTGTTCAGACTTAGTGGGGATACCCGTCGCCGGACCAACGCGCTGAACATCCACAATGACGAGCGGGATCTCAGCCATCGAGGAAAGCCCAATCATCTCCGACATCAGCGAAAGTCCGGGACCGCTTGTTGCTGTCATCGCTTTCACGCCGGCAAAAGAAGCGCCTATGCACATACCCGCCGCTGCAATTTCATCCTCTGCCTGCACCATCACTCCGTCAAATTTCGGGAGCTCCCTCGAGAGCCATTCCATGATCTCGGAGGCAGGGGTAATCGGGTATCCGGCGAAGAAACGGCACCCGGCATAAAGTGCTCCATAGGCGATGGCCTCGTTACCATCCAGAATCATGTTGGGTCTGGAAGGAACATAAGAAAATTCGATAGGATCCGTCTTCTTGAGACCCACGGCATACTCATACCCGGCGTTCAATCCTTTCAGGTTCAGCTCCATGGTTTCTTTTTTTCTGCCGAACTTCTTCGCGATACCCCTCACCATTGCTTCCTTAGAAAAGCCGAAGAGGCCGCAGAGAATGCCGATGAGGACCATGTTCTTGACAAGCTGCGAACCGACTTTCTCTTTCGTGATCTGAATGAAGGGGATCCTGTATAGTGTCGAGAGTGATCTCTCATCGACGGGAATCCCCTTCGTCAGATACTCATCCTTCTCCTCGCAGAGGACGACGACACCATCTTTCAGCACAAATTCAGCCGCAAACTTCGCGTAGTCCTCCCAGCTCAGGACGACCAGGATGTCAATCCTGTCTCCCTGTGAAGTGATCTGCTCCGTGCTGATCCTGATGCGACAGGAACTCTCTCCTCCACGGATCTGCGGTCCGAAGCTCTTGAGCATGAAGCAGTTCAATCCTTCAGATGCGGCACCGGAGGCAAGGACGTCGCCGGCAGTGACCACTCCATCCCCGCCCTTTCCTGCCATCCCTATCACAAGCTCCTCTACCTGCATGTTTCCCTCCTTCTTATGTCGGCGCCGCCATCGCGAGAGAATCCCTCTCATGGCAAGCGCAGCGAAGCAATTTTAGTTAGATTGTATAGAATCGTTCCATGAAGTCAAAGAAAAATTCAAAACTTGCGAAGCTTTTTCCCGTATAATAGGCTCTGTCTTCTTGACCCGCGTACCAGATTGAAGAGGAGCACAACTATGGAAAGAAAAATCTATCCGTTATGGCTCATCCTGTTCATGATGACCTCCATTCCCACATTCTCAGCCAAGAATATCGATCCTGCTCCGGGGCAGGCCCGGCCGATGGAGGGATCTCTGCAACAGAAAACTCCCGACGAGCAAGGAACTGTTCCAGCAGTGACGTTCGACATCAAGGAACATTCACTCGATAACGGGATGAAGGTGCTGATGCTCGAGGATCACTCCGCTCCTATGGTGACCTTTCAAATCCATTACATGGCTGGCTCGAGGAACGAGAAACCGGGGATCACCGGAATCTCTCACCTTTTCGAACACATGATGTTCAAAGGTTCAAAGAACATCGGTCCGGAGGAGCATGCCAGAATCGTCCAGTCCAACGGAGGATCGCTGAACGCATTCACAACTACCGATAACACATCCTACTTCCAGGTCCTTCCAGCGGATAAACTAGAAATTGCCATGAAGCTTGAAGCGGAGAGAATGGAGAATCTCACCATTACCGAGGAGAAGCTCACCTCCGAGAGAGAGGTTGTGCGAAACGAGAGAAAGATGAGGACGGTGAATACTCCTTACGGCCTTGCGGAAGAGGTCCTCATGTCCACAATGTTTGACCGGCACCCATACCAATGGCCCGTCATCGGCTGGGACAGCGACCTGAAAGCCATCTCTGTCGACGATTGCATAGAATACTTCCGGAAATACTATGCCCCCGACAATGCCACGGCTGTCATCGTCGGAGACTTCAAAACGGATGAAGCTCTTGAACTGATGAGGAAATATTTCGGACATCTTAAACCGCAAGGAGGAAGTAAGCCGGTTCCCACTTATGAGGCCCCCCAGAGAGGAGAAAAGAGGGTCATTTTCAAAAAGTTCGCACAGGCTTCCGCGCTCTTCGCCGGATTCCACATTCCTTCGCTGAACCATCCTGACACTCCGGCCCTCCAGGTGATCAGCGCAATCCTGACGAAGGGAGAGTCATCGAGGTTTTACCAGAAATTCATCAAGACGGGCAAAGCCGGAACTATCTCGACAAATGTAGGAATCTTCTTCCCGACAAAAGATCCCTCATTATTCAGCGTCTCTGCCATTGCCAATCCAGGCGTGAACATCGACGAGATCGAAAAGGGAATCTGGGAGGAACTTGATAAACTGAAGACCGAAGGTCTTGCCCCGGAAGAACTTGAAAAGGCGAAGCGCCAGAACGAGGCTTCATTTATCTTCGGCCTCCAGTCGCTTCTGTGGCGAGGCGTCAACATCGGAATCCTCCAGTTGAGAGGGAATGATTTCAGGAGGATTAACACTTACGCGGAAGAGATCCGGAAATTGACCTCCGAGGACATCAAACGCACGGTCGCGAAATACTTCGGCGAAGACAACAGGACGGTGGTTACAGTGATCCCTGTCTCGATACAGGAATCGGAAAGATATGGCCGTCTCGAATAACCATTCATGCTTGTTGAACAAGGTATTAAGATCGTTCAGGAGAACATCAATGAAAATGACGAAGAAAAATCTCGGCATCTTGATTGTATTCATCATCACCCTCTTTATCTTCTCGGGTGCCGCCCTCTCACAGCAGAAGGTGGCAAACAGGGTGAAGGCTCCCCTTCTGAACCGCACAACCCTGAAGAACGGGCTTCAGATGATTATAGTGGAACATCACGAACTCCCCATCGTCGCCTGTAACCTGATGATAAAGAGCGGTTCTCTCCATGATCCGGAAGGGAAAGCGGGGATGGCCAGCATCACGGGAGAGATGCTCAAGCTCGGAACGAAGACGAAGAACAGCATCGACATTGCCAACGCCTTCGATTCTCTCGGTGCACAGTTAGGCATCTCATCAGATTGGGATGCCACTTATATCACCGCCCAATCTCTCTCCGGCGATTTCGAAAAGATCGTTTCACTCGTCTCGGATCTTCTGCTCAATCCAGCTTTCCCGGAGGAGGAATTCAAGCTAGTCAGAGAGCGAAGACTGGCAGCACAGAAGAGAAACCTGGATGATCCTGCCTATCTCGCTGGAAAGCATTTCAACAAAGTTCTGTTCCAGGGCCATCCCTATGCCTATCCGACTGAGGGAACGGCTGAAACGGTGGCTTCCATAACCCTTGATGATGTCAGGAATTTCTACTCTCGCTTCTTCATCCCGAATAATTCCATCCTCTGCATAGTCGGCGACGTCTTTCCAGCGCAAGCGAGAGCCATCATCGAGGCTGGTTTCGGGAACTGGAAGAAGGGAAAGGCTCTGAAGGCTGAATTCCCGTCAGTAAGAAATCCAGAGGGAACCATCATACGTATCGTCAACAAGCCGGATCTCACCCAAAGCCAGATCAGGATCGGACATCTCGGTCAGTCCCGGAGCTGCAAGGACTACTTCGCCATTCAGGTCATGAATTACATCTATGGTGGAGGGAGCTTTTCTTCCCGGTTGATGAAGATCATCAGAGCAGAGCGCGGCTACACGTACGGGATCAGGAGCAGTTTTGACTGGAGAAAGAACACCGGTCCTTTCGCGATTTCCACTTTCACGGTGAACAAACAGGTAAAGGACCTTATCGTTGAAACGCTCCAGATCGCCGAGGATATCCGGAATCATGGAGTGACAGAAGATGAGCTGAAGGCTGCAAAGAGCTTCTATATCGGGAACTGGGCACTCCAGTTCGAGACACCCATGCAGATCGCAGGACAGATTCTGAACATGGAGCTTTACAATCTCGGGAAGGACTATATTGAGAAGTATCAGGACAACATGGAGAAGATCTCCCTCGAAGATGTGAAAAGAGCGGCATCGCAGTATCTCGACACGAAGAATCTCGTCATATGTGTTGCAAGCAATGCCGCCGACCTCAAAGAGGATATGGAAAAGATCGGAAAGGTGGAGGTCGTTGACCTCGAGTAAAACCATTGCTTATTGAGGTAAAGAAAAGGGCCGCTTGGGGAAAGCGGCCCGGACCCATGTTATGGTAACGGGGGGTTAAGAAATTAAAAGAGCCAAAACAGTATATATCGAATTATGCAAATTGCTGGCTGCTTTTCCAGGCAGCAAAGATCATAAACTCCTTTGCCGTCTCCAACTCAATCCAGCTTCTGTAAACCTTTCCGGTCTCAGGGGAGATCTGATAGGTGGCATCCTGGTAATTGAATGTGACGAACGAAGCATCTTTGTTTTTCTCTTGATTGTTCTTTTTACTTGCCATCTTATTCCCTCAATTAGCATTTTATTAAAAGCAATATCTTTGCCATATCACTCATACATTCTCCTGTCATATTTTATGAATATTAACTTTTTTATTATCAGATAGTTGTATGAATTTACAACTGAATTAGGTTTCTTGCCAGGATTCTGTCTTTCCTGAAAACTTGCGTCAAAATGGCTTGACGTAAATTAAGTGCGTCAAAGTTGCGCACTTTTTCGTTTCATATCATTATTATATATGTTAGGATTAGTTGCAGCGCTTCAGATACTGGAGAAGTTTAATTGACTTTTGCGAATCTTTCGCTCGGGAGCGAAAGATTTCCCCAGTATTCAAAAATGAGGCGTTACAATAAGTAATATTGTGAGGAGCATAGAGTAGATGCCTGCAGAGAATCGAAGAGTCCTTCTCATTGAAGATAATGAGCTATCAATAGAGCTGTTATCCTCAGCTCTCAATCTTGCGGGGTGCCAGGCTACGCCAGTGAAATCGCTCCGGGATGCACTCGATATAGTGCAAGAGACGGATTTTGATGCCGCCCTTATCGATGAAGATTTCAGGGAAACGGAACTGCTGGAAGTAATCAGGAGGATCAAGAAGAGAAATGAAACGCTCTCCGTGCTTCTCCTCACTTCACCCGGCAACATCCCAACGGCATTGAAGGGATTGAGGCAGGGTCTGGATGATTATCTGACCAAGCCTCTCGACACCTTTGAGATGAGGAAGAGGCTCGGCAGAATCTTCGAGAAGCATGATCTCAACTTCAAGATCTCCTTCTTTCAGGAAGAGATGACCAAGAGATACAGCTTCAAGAAGCTCGTCAATCGCTCGGAGCCTATGAAGTCCCTCATGAGCCGCATTGCGAGGATCGCCCCGATGAGGAGTACCGTCCTCATCCTTGGCGAGAGCGGTGTGGGGAAGGAACTCGTCGCACGTGCCATCCATCTTGGAAGCCCGCGAAGGGAGATGCCTTTCATAGCACTTAACTGCTCGGCCATTCCAGAACAGCTCATCGAAAGCGAGCTTTTCGGACACGAGCGGGGATCGTTTACGGGAGCGATCAGCCGGGCGAAGGGAAAGTTCGAGATCGCAGACGGAGGCACTCTCTTCCTCGACGAGATCGGGGAGATGAACCTCGCCTCACAGGTGAAACTCCTGCGCGTCCTGGAGGAGAAGGAGTTCATGCGTGTCGGAGGCATCCAGAACGTGCGGGTAGACGTCCGTCTGATCGCAGCCACAAACGCCGATTTAGAAAAGCTCTCGAAGGAAGGGAGATTCCGCAAAGACCTTCTGTACCGTTTGAAAGTGATCACCCTGTACGTTCCGGCGCTCCGCCAGAGAGTAGAAGACATTCCCGATCTCATCCATATTTTCATCGAGGAGATCTGCCGGATGAACAACATGAAACCCAGAAGCATCACGCCAGAAGCAATCGATGTCTTGAAGAGCTATCACTGGCCCGGAAACGTCCGCGAACTCAAGAATATTCTCGAGAGCCTCATCGTCAGTACTCCGGCCGATGTGCTTCACATCGACGACATCCCTCTCTACATCCGTGGAGAGAAGATCTCTCCACCGAGGATCCAGTCTCTGCAAAGCGGAATGAGCTTAAGAGAGGTAGAGAGGGAGCTCATTCAGAAGACTCTCGAGCACGTGAAGGGGAACAGGACACGGGCCGCCCGGATGCTCCAGATCGGATTGAGAACTCTTCAGCGGAAGATCAAATCCTATCACCTTGGCTAAAAGATTTTTCTTAGAAAAAATTTTCTTCGAAAAATTTCTTGACATTGAAATTTTATATTTTTATATTTAGCAAGGAGAAGATGTTTGAGCGCTGTTAATTAGCTTTAATCCCCGAAGGGAGGTGGTTAAGAGAATGGCGACGAAGAAGAAAGCGGCGAAGAAAAAGAAGAAATGCTGAGTTGAATCAATACAGAATGAAACGGAAAAGGGGGCGAGTCATCGCCCCCTTTGTTTTTTGATCCATGGTTCCGAGAGCCTCACGAGATGGTAGACGAGAATACCAACCAGAAAAGGAATGGAGAGGTTGGTGGCTATGAGACCTCCGACTCCGATGGCAAAGGCCAGAAGGAAATCCCACCCGCGAAGCTCCCTGATTAGCAGAGATTGAAAGATACCCACGGAGAAAAGCATCGCCCCAAGGACGGCCCACGGGATGAGAGAGAGGATTGAAAGGGCGGCTCCTCCAAAGAAGAACCCCAGCAGAACGAAAAGAGAACCAAGGAATACGGTGGCCCATCCCGTTCTCGCTCCAAAGCTGTAGTGAGCGGACAAACCCCCGCAACCATGGCAAACTGGCATGCCGTTCATCAGCCCGATGACGATGTTGGAAAAACCGAGTCCTGACGAAAGGGCGTTGACCGTCACTCGTGATGATCGTTCCTGGAATAGCTTCTGACTCAGATCCCTTGTCGCCAGGATAGAATTGCCGAGCGTCACGGGAAGCTGAGGGATCACAAGGAGAAGGAAAGAGTCCGCAAAGGATTTCCATCCCGGAAGCTTGAACGGAACTTCGGCAAATGAAGGCGAGAAAGAGATCTTGAAGCCGTGGGCATAATGCGATCCAATGGTAATCCCCAGAGCAAGAATGATGAAGAGGGAGGGAACAAATCGATTCTTGATCAGAAGGAACATAACTATCCCGCACATGATTGCGATGATGATTCCTACCGGGAGATCAAGACCAAGCACTTGAAATGAGGCTTCAGATCCACCCGGCACGACTTCTCTCTTAAGTATCAATTTCATGGCCGCTCTGATGAGGATCAGACCAACCGCGAACTGGATCCCTCCGATGACAGGCTGAGGAAAGACCTTTTCCATGAAGGCGATTAGACTCATGAGGGTGAGAATTATGAGTAGGATTCCAATAGTGATGGTTCCCGCCGCAATCAGTTCAGCGGGAAGCGAGGAAGATATGGCGATGGTAGCAAAGACCTTGAGAGGCTGAACGGGAATAGGGATGCGGTAGTAGAAACCGCTCAGGATATAGACGAGTCCGGATGTCAGGAGCAGGGATGTCGTGTTGAGGCTGCAAATCGTGACGAGAGGAATGGCCACAGAAATGAATGTTCCCAGATCTCCGAATGAGCCGGCGATCTCCCACCGATCCAATCTGATGGTTCGATCACTCATCTACTTCCAAATGGCTCGAATGATCCCTCGCCAACGCTGATACGAATCAGATTCCCAGGATGAGAACCATTGTTCCCGTCAGGGCGATGACTACTCCGGCGATGGAATGGGAGTAATGATCCAGCGTTCCCAGCTTCACCAGATTGAATCCAGAATACCCGAGGAGCGTCTGTCCGATCATCATGGCAATCGTGACGATGGAAAAGAGGAATGTGATCCATAAGACCCCCGACCATCCATACTTTGAGGCAAGAAACATGAGTGGGATCAGTGGTTCGCATGGTCCTAGAACGAAAAGGGCAAAAATGGTCCAGACCGTCACCGTTCTTTGCTTCGTCTCATCATCGAAGATGTCGGAATGTTTGTGTCTATGTTTCCTCGCATGCTTCAAACCCCATAGAGCATAGGCCACTCCAAAACCTATCAGAAGTAAGATGGCTATGCTCCCTCTCGATGATTCCCACCCTTCTACGCTGGAGAGAGAGAACCCCAAGAACAGACCGATCCCTCCGATGACGATGGATGAAGCTACATGCCCGATGCCTGATAGGAACGTGACCCAGATCAGTTTTGTGGTTAACCACTTCTGCGCCCGGCCGATCATGATGAAGGGCATCCAGTGATCTGGAGCCAGGGCGTGAAAGAAAGCGATGGATATCGTCGATGCGGCGACGATCCACACCGTGCCGTCCATACTTCCTTCCCCCTACTACTTAGCCGGAATACGGACGATGTTCACTTTCTGCAGGACCACGTCTTTGATGGGCCTGTTATTCCCCGCACTTGTCTCCACGCTCCCGATGGCATCAACGACTTTCTGACCTTCAACCACCTGGCCGAAGATCGTGTGTTTCCCGTTCAACCAGGGGGTCGCCTTATGGGTGATGAAGAACTGGCTCCCATTGGTGTTTGGTCCCGCATTGGCCATGGCTAGTCTTCCCGCTTTATCAAATTTCAGATCGGGATCGATCTCGTCCTCGAATCTGTAGCCGGGGTCGCCTCTCCCGGTTCCAGTTGGATCACCACCCTGGATCATGAAATCTTTGATAACCCTGTGGAAGATCAATCCATCGAAGAATCTTTTCTTAAGTTTCTCTCCGGTTCTCGGATCGATCCACTCTTTAGTTCCCTCAGCAAGTCCAATAAAATTATCTACTGTTTTCGGCGCAGACTTCTCGAAAAGCTTGCATACAATGGTCCCGTGGTTCGTTTCCAGAACGGCGTATATCCCGGGCTCGCTCCTCCACACAGCTTCTCCCTCTGCGAATAACAAAGAAAGCGGAAGGATGCCAAACAGGAAGATTGCGCCCGCCACCGAAAAACAGATTCTTAGAAGTTCATGATTCAGTTTCATTTCTTCCTCCTGATTTTCCATTAGCCGTATTTATCAACCCGACATCTTACAAGCTTTTCAAGATGATTGCATCGCCGATATGACTTTAGTTTCATACTCATCTTTTAAAAGCAGAAACTGAAAAAAGAATCAAGATTATAGTCTCAATGGCGAAAATTGGCAAAATCTTTCTGTCCAAAAAAATTTCATTTTTGTAAAAAAATGTATTGACAAAAATTTAAAATACTATATATTGGGCAATGAAAGTGGGTAGTATCTTATATATAGTAAGGGCAGAAGCCCTGAAAATCACTGATAGAAAGGGGGGATAAAAGAGAATGGCAGCCAAAAAGAAAGCAGCAAAGAAAAAAGCCACCAAGAAGAAAAAATAACAAACAAGACAGAGGGGAAAAGAGCGGGATCTAAAAGGGCGAGAGATCGCCCTTATTTTTTTCTCGCAGCGCAATAACAGATGAACATTCCCTTTGATTGATCTTCACAGCTTTCACCCATCTCGCCTTGCTGCAGATTATTACATCAATGAGCTTTTCTAACTCAGATAGATCAACTCTATCCCGAGCTTTCTTGCAATCTTGATACTTTTCCTGTCCCGGTAGAATTCTCCATAGTAAATCTTTCTTATGCCGCTGTTGGCAATAAGCTTGAAACAGCTCCAGCACGGACTGGCGGTCGTATAAATCTCCGCACCATCGATCATGACTCCGTTCTTCGCTGCCTGTATGATTGCGTTAGCCTCGGCATGGATCGTCGCCACGCAGTGGCCGTTTTCCATATCATGTCCAATGTCATCGCAGTGAGGCATTCCCCGGATGCTCCCGTTGTACCCTGTGGAGAGAATGGTTTTGTCTCGGACGATCACGGCTCCCACATGCTTTCTATCACATGTGGAACGCGTCCCTGCCTGCTCGGCGATCTTCATGAAGTAAGTATGCCAGTCCACTCTCCTGTTTTTTTCCTTTGACGGTCCTTTGCTTCTTACTTTTTTACCCTTCACCTCATCCTCTCCTTTTAATGAAATGATATCACTTTTTCAAAGAAGAAGTCTGTGATGTTCCAGGTACAAAATCATGTTTCAAAGCTGAAGGAGAGATTCTCGTTCATGACGAGAGATCTCCCTCTCTCTATGATATCCGGAGTCACGATGATCTCTTCCTCATGCGCAGCATGGAGAAAAAGGAACCTTATCTCTTTAAGCTTGATCTTCTCGATCCGGGAAAGAGCATACGCATAGATACATGCTTGCATGCCGTACTCCTCCATCCTCTTCGCGATATCTCCTATACTGCTAACCATGTCCGTCTTGTAATCGGCGGCAATGAACTTGCCATCCCTCTCAAAGAGCAGGTCGATGCTTCCCTCGAGGATCACGGATCCAATGCATATGGAAAAGGGAACCTCCCTCATTACGTTTCGCGAAGCGGCAGCCTCCTTCATTGTCCTCGTTTCCAAAGCCTTTTCAAGAAAGAAGAAGATCTCATCGGCCATTCCCGGATAAAGCGCTTCAAGCATTTTTTTGTCTGCTCTTTTATCTCTTCCAGTTTCCCCTGAAGCTCGGAGTTCAATCTGCGAGAGAATGGAATGCACCAATCTTCCGATCTCGATTCCCCTCCCCGATCTTTTCACGGAACCCGCTTCGCTGTCATGCATCACCTCTTCCCTGATGGACGTGGCACTCACCAATCTCATGCCTCCTGTAGCACTTTTCTTTAATCCCGATATCCTTTGAAGGAGCCGCTTCCTTTTCTCCAGGATGGATGAAAAATCTTTCACCAAAGATTCCTGGCGGAAGCCGATCCGGAATGGTTTCGATCCTGCCATTTCCTTCTTCAGAACAGATTCATCGAAGAACGAAACCTTTTCATTCGTCTCAACATCACCCGAAATCTCGCTCTTCGACTTAGGAATTCTTTCTGCAAGATACCTCATGAAGCCCTGATTCCATTTCCCGGGGAAGATGGGCAGGATCAGCTTATCCCTGGCCCGCGTCGCGGCGACGTAGAATATCCGCCTCTCTTCGGCTTCTTCTCTCAGCTCTTCCTCAGCACGGAAGGCAAGAAAGCTCTCCGGTTCCAGACTGCCGAGTTTGAATTCGAATCGCCTCTTTCTCCTGTCAACGATGAACCTATCGTTCTTTCGTGTGCCTGACTCCAGCGACGCAAGAATCACGACGGGGAATTCCAATCCCTTAGCCTTGTGGACTGTCATCAACCTGACGGCATCATCATCATCCTCGGCAACTGGAGATTCTTCGGCTTCCCTTTCCTCCACGAGCATGTTCTCCAGCCACGCCGCAAAATTCTTGAAGCTGGAAAGATCGATATTCTCATGACGCCTTGCCATACTCACGACCTTGAGCAGATTTGCCACGCGCTGCTCTCCCTGCGGCTTCAGATAGAAGAGCTCCAGTGCTTTCGTCTTCTGGAAGAGGGTCATCAAAGATCTCGAGATTTCCCGACTGTTCTTCATCTCATGAAGATCACGCAGAAGTTCGAGAGACTCATGGATCCCCGATTTCTCATCCGACCCCAGCTTTGCTTGCATGGTGTAATTGAATTCTCCGCCCGACTCTCTGAAGAGAAAGATCTCTTCATCCGAATGCCCGAAGAATTCGGAGCGGAGTGAGGAGACGATGGAGGTTTCGTCGGCAGGATTGTCGATGGCTTTCATTACGGCGAGGAGGCCCATGATCTCCTGCTTCATGAAGAAATGTTTCCCTCCTACGACACGATAGGGAACGTCGAAGGCGCGGAGGGCCTGCTCGTACGTATCGATCCCGGTAGTCTTCCGGAAGAGGATGGCAAAATCGGAAAATCTTACCTTCCACTCCGCCTCCTCGACTGCATGTTTGATCAGCGAGGCTATGTATCTGCTCTCGATGGCACGTACCCCTTCAATCCCCATCCCAACCATTTCTTTCCCGTCCTCCTGCGAGGGATAGAGCAGGATGACACGGCTCTCTATGCCATCCTGGGTTCTGTGTGGCTGTATGGGGATGTATTCAGCCTGATAATCGTGCGACTCGTCCTTCTGTATCAGATCCTCAAAGGTCGCGTTAACCCAGTGGATGATCGAGGGAACTGCCCTGAAGTTGACGACGATCTTCTCCTCTCTCCCGTCATCCAGGAGGAGTCTCTTGGCCAGCGAATAGATCTCGATGTCAGCCCTCCGAAAACGATAGATGGACTGCTTGGGATCCCCGACGAGGAAGAGTTTTCCCCGCTTCACTTTTACATCTTCCCATTTCATTGCCGACAAACCTTCCTCGCAGAGAAAGAAGATTATTTCAGCCTGGAGTGGGTCGGTATCCTGAAATTCATCGACTAGGATATATCGGAACTTTTCTTGAAAATATCTCCTCACTGCCGGGTCGTGTTTCAGCATATCCCTGGCTCTGATAAGAAGATCTTCAAAGTCGAGGTATCCTCTCTTCTTCTTTCCCTCATCATAGTACCTGATGAATCCGTCCATCCAATCTGCCAGTTCCGCGCAGACATCCTGCGCCACTTCCTGCCGGAAAGTCTTGAGCTGTTTCACCATCCCGGAGAAGATTTGTTTGACCTTACCGAGTGCCTCCGGAGGATTCCAGTTACCCGCACTTCCGCTGCGTTTATCGATCTTGATGGAGCATATGCCGCGCTTTGCACCGTCATCATCTGTTCCGGAGAGCTGCTCCAGATTCCTGCAGAGATCGATGATCTGCCCGTATCCCCTGTCGTTTCTGTTAGTACAACTCCTATCCGCAAGAACCTTCATCTCATCGAGATAAGGTCTCCATCCCTTCAGCAGATCCTCCGCTGAGGCTCTGGCTTTCTCAGGCCTTCCCGAGTAGATGTCCCTGTTGATGATGATCCATTCTGCGATCTCCTTGACCTGCTTGAGAGTCACGTCGAAACTCAGAGCCCGCCATAGCGCGACCGGGAACTTTTCCGTTTCTTTACCGCATCCTCTCCCAGGGGCTTTTTTCATCTCCGCTTCGAGCCACTCATCCC
The DNA here is from genome assembly GCA_040752675.1 of Acidobacteriota bacterium. Lineage (NCBI taxonomy): Bacteria > Pseudomonadati > Acidobacteriota > Acidobacteriota bacterium. The sequence goes on along the minus strand of JBFMGF010000113.1, from coordinate 8,353 downwards.
AGATCTCATCGAAGAGGAGAGACGATGTGATCTCATCAGCTACCTCGAAGCCGGGATCGACTCCGGCTTCCACCGGTCTCTCCCTCAGCATGGAAGCAGCGAAGGAATGGATCGTTGAAATGTTACTTTTTTCATAATCCTCGAGAGCGTGCTGGACGAGCCTGCTTTTTTTCTCGTCGGGATCCCGGTATAATCTCTCCAGATCGTTCCTCAGCCGGATCTTCAGTTCTGCAGCAGCCTTCTCCGTGAAAGTGATGACGACGATCTCGCTCAGGCGAGCCTTCTCCTGAAGAAGGATGTTCTGAACTCTTTCAAGAAGGATCGTCGTCTTTCCAGTCCCGGCGCCGGCCTCGATGTGGTAAGAATGATCCATATCCTTTGTTGCCCTCTCCCTTGCTTCAGAATCGGCAACGTCCTTCTTTCTGCTCTGCCACTCTTTCATTCGATACTCCGCAGGAGAATATAGTTGTTGACAATTGGATCTCCCGCCTTCCTGTTGAAACGAATCTCCCTGGCGGTTCCGCAGAGAAGCGTAAAATCACAAAGCCGGCAAGCATTACCATCATAAGTCTGGAAGAAGATCCCCTTTTCGATGCTCTCTGCAATGGCCTGGATTATGAACTTCAATGAATCCATCTTTTCTGACCATTCTCCTTTATCGAATAGCTTCCTTTCGAACTCTCCTTTTCGGGTCACGTAGAAGTACTCTGCCTTCAGGACTTCCGTCGCTTTTCCGATTCTTCGCATGATCTCTTCCGCAGCAAGGATATAGATTGGCAATTGAAGTGCCTGTCCCTTCATGAATTTGTTGCTCTTGTGATAGACTCCCCCGCTCTTGTAATCGATCACTTTGCCTCGTCTTCCATCCTTCGAAAGATCGATCCTGTCGATCCTCCCTTTGAATAAGACTTTCCTTCCCTCATCGATCTCGAAAGGAACGGGGTCGTGCATCGAGATAGGATCTTCCCTTTCATCGCTGCCGGGCATCCCAAACCTTACTTCAAAATGTGAGGGAAGATGATCTTCCTGCTCCTCGATCTCCATCCTGATCACAGTACGGAGATCTTCAAGGATTTTCTCCTTTTCCATCCTCCACATCATCTCAAACCCCGTGACTCCCCTTTTCTCCATTTCCTCGAAATGATCCCGGGAGATCTCATGGAGGAGACGCGAAACGACCGGGAGCGATTCGCTCTTCAGCGGGATCATCCCTTCTCTCTTCAGCGCACCAAAGAGTTCGAAGAGGATTCCATGAATGAGGCTCCCCCTGTCCAGGGGAGAGATGGTCGTTATCTCTTCCGGTTCAGCCAGAAGCTCCAGATTCAAAATCTTGTTGCAGAAGTAGCGGAACGGACAGGCGGCGTACATCTCCAGTGATGAAGCAGAGACTGTGTTATTAAAAATGCGATACTTCGATGCCAGAATTGAGCGTGCTTCATCTCCAGATAGAACGCCATCGTATGACGTGAATGTTTCGATCCCCCATCTGGCCCTTTCCGCCATTAAGACGTTCCGGAAGGAAGGTGAAACCCTGGAAAGAAAATAGACATCGTCGTTTTTCTTACCATCCATTGCATCTGTCATCAATCTCAGATGGCATTCCAGCTCGTTGATCAGATCTTCCTCGCGGTCTGGAAAGAGTTGAGAGAGGGGGCATCGCATGAAGAAGGGAAGCCTTTCAATGCTTTCATAGTCGACCTTCCTGCCGGTGATGGCTTCGGCTGCCTTGAGGAGGAAAAAGGAAGGAACTCTTTCTGAAGCTGTGTCCGGGTCCATCCTAGGATAGAAGAGAACGAGTTTCTCCGAAGCGGAGGAGATCAGGAGATCGAAGAGGAGCTTCTCCTCTTCCAGCCTTTCCATCTTCAACGAGAGCCTCTTTTCCGGAAGTAGGTTGTTGATCTCACTCCTCTCCTTATCCAGAAGGATGGGATCCTGCCTGATGAACGCCGGGAACTTTTTTTCCACGAGGCCAGGCACCAGGACGATCCGAAAGGTGATTCCCCTCGCCGTTGCAAGATCAGAAATGGTCAGGGCGCCAGATTGAAACTTTCCTTTCCGGATGAAAGAGGATTCCAATTTCTTGCTCAAGAATCTCTGATACTGTGAGATTGTCGTAGTCTCCTGGAACGTTTCAAGTAAGTTCAATTCCCTGACGGCAGCTTCTATGAGCTCCAGGTTTTCATCGTGTTTCACTAACTGTCGAAATGATGAAAGGAGATGCCCCGATATCTCGCTCCACTTTCCTCGCACAGGGATGGAATCGATCGCCGAAAAGAATCTTTCCAGAAAAATCAGGAAATATTCAGCATTTCCCCCCCTTGCATCATCTGGTCTCGGCACCTCGCCATCCTCATCCACAGATGGGATCTTTTTCATCCCATCGATAAAGTATTTTAACCTTTCCACCCATTCCTCTCTTCCGTGGACGATTCCGGCCTTCATGGAGATGGCCTCCCACTCCGAGACCGAGGGAGTGAAGGAATCATCGAAGATTCCTGAAAAGTCCAGATCGGCAAATGTCAGAAAGTGCATTACGTCGCGCCTGTAATAGTCCTTTCCAGGAAGCTCGAGGAAGAGGAGCAGAGACTTCCCCGTTCTCGTCCGGGAGAGAGGGCAAGACATGGAGAAAAAGTATGGGATTTCATTCTCATCGAAGATCTCGCCTAGGAGGGAAGCATAGTCTTCCCTATTCCTTAGAAGGATCCCGATCTCATCGAACCTGACTCCATCCGCGATGAGAGACATGATCCTTCTCAGAACTTCGCGGATCTCCCTGTTCTCCCCGGGCGCTGACACGATCTGAAACGAGTCGTCTTTTCTTCCCTGGTTTTCATGCCCGGCTGAACTATGGAGTTCCTGGAAGCGGAATCCCATTTTCTGGAACCATGACAGTGTCTTCCGAGAAAAATGATGGGCAGGGCTTTCTCCATGAGGGAAAAAGGCGATGCATGGGACTCCTCTGATGCACTCCTCGAGGAACCTCATCTGGATGAAATTGAAGTCGTAGAATCCATACAGCAGGAAGAAGGCATCCTGCTGCGATGCGTTTCCGAAGCATCTCTTTACAGGAGCGCCAAGGTACTTTGATGCGGCGATCGCCTCGACTATCAGATCCGCCCTATCCCAGACAGTTTTCTCTTCGAGAACCTTGGAATATAAGCTGTATATGGTGGAGAGTTCACTCAGCTTTTTCCGGACTATTCCTCCATCTTTTCCAATCTTTCCTGCGATCTTCTTGAAATCATCATGGTTGATGCCCGCCTCCTTCAGATCCTCGATCGTTGCAAGGATAGCATCTCGGAATCCGTCATAGGCGGCAATCTCCGAGAAGTACTCAAGCTTTCTCCCTTTCCTCATCAGAAGTTTTTTCAGAAGCTCCTCGATTATCAATTTATCCGCCAGGGGAGGAAGCTCTCTTCTCCCTTCCGGGAAAATCCTATCCGAAACGAGAGCTCTCGCCAGATCTAGAAATGTCAGGAACCTGATATTGAAGATGGAGCCAGATCTTCTCGCAAGGAGCCTTCGCAGATAAAGTCCAAGCAGATTGGAACCGACGAGAACGATTATGGGTGAGAGCGGGTTTTTATTCCTGATGCCTTGCACCTCGGCTACAAAAGAATCTTCGAGCTCGGGATGGAACGCTCCCGGATAGAGCCTTCTCTCCAGAGCTTCAGAAATCTTGAGTTCAGACATTATCCCTCTCTCATTCCGGCTAGATGTTGAATGAGTACGATTTCGAAAAGTCCTTATTCAGGTTTGTTCTTATTCCAGCGAGGATTCTTGATGTTGTATTTCTGGACCTTGTAATTCATGACCCTGCTGGAAAGACCAAGGAAGGAAGCAGCATTCTTCTGCACCCAGTCGTTCATCCGCAGTGCCTCGAGAATGGCCTGCTTCTCAAGATCATCCAGTTTGATCCCTGTGGGAGGAAGCCTCAACTCTTTGAACTCTGCCTGCTCTTTTGCCTCCCAGGCTGCAGCGATGGCAAGGTCGGACGTCTCGAGGAGTTTTCCTTCGGCCATCAGGATGGCCCGCTCGATGGTATTTTCCAGTTCCCTTATGTTGCCGGGCCAAGTATGTCTCTGGAGGATGTTCAACGCGGCCGGAGAGATTCCGCGGATATCCTTCTTCAGTTCTCTCGAAAAGATGTTGATGAAATGGTTTACCAGGGGGACGATGTCGTCTTTCCTTTCCCTCAACGGGGGAACAGTGATGTTGACAACATTGAGGCGGTAGTAAAGGTCTTCCCGGAACTCTTTCTTCTCGATCGCCTCCTCCAAGTTTCTGTTCGTGGCTGCGATCATGCGTATATCCACCTTGATCGTCCTCGTTCCTCCGAGTCGCTCGAACTCCATTTCCTGCATGACTCGCAGGACTTTCGCCTGCGTGCTCGCGCTCATATTGGCAATCTCGTCCAGGAAGAGCGTTCCCCCGCTGGCAAGCTCAAAGCGGCCGATCCTCTGCCTGTCGGCCCCGGTGAAAGCCCCTCTCTCGTGACCGAAGAGCTCGCTTTCGAGAAGGTTCTCGTGAAGGGCGGCGCAGTTCGTCTTGACGAAGGGACCCTCTTTTCTGGTGCTGTTCTTGTGAATGGCTTCTGCGATGAGCTCCTTTCCCGTCCCTGTCTCGCCCGTGATGAGGACGGTGGTGTTGGAGGGAGCGATCTTCTCGATCATCTTGAAGATCTTCTTCATCTGCGCACTGTCCCCGACGATCCCCGAGAACCCAACCGAGGACCTCTGGCGATCAAAGAAGTTAACTCGGTCCAGGATCTTCTTCTGCTGGATGGCCCGGTCAACTCTCAATTCAATCTCGTCAATGTTGAACGGTTTCTGGATGTAATCGAAGGCCCCCTTCTTCATGGCCTCCACGGCGTTCTCGACCGTGCCGAAAGCGGTCATGACGATGACGGCAGTCGATTCATTTATCATCTTGCTGTGATGCAAGATTTCAAGTCCGTTCTTCGCGGGCATCTTGTAATCTGTCAATACGACATCGAAGACCTGTTCCTCAATCCTCTTGATGGCTTCGTTACCGTTCTCGGCCTCGACAACATCCCAGCCTGCCTGCATGAGCGCTCTCGCAATCCCCTCTCTCAGGTTCTTCTCATCCTCTGCAATCAGTATCTTCTTCATGGAACGTCCTCCTCATTTCTTCCTGTCACCAGATATGATGGGTAAGCGGATGGTGAAGATCGTTCCGGAGCCGACCCTGCTCTCAACATCTATGATCCCCTTATGGGCATCCACAACTTTCTTGGTAAAGGAGAGCCCCAGCCCGGAACCCTTCTCTTTCGTCGTGAAAAATGGATAAAAGATCTTATCGATGACTTCGCCCGGAATCCCTTTACCGGTGTCTCTGATCCTGATGATGACGTATTTCTGATCCTTTGCAGTTGCCCCTTGACCACGCAGATGTTCACGTTCCGACGCTGCATCGTATGATCCGCCCGTATTGCTCAGCTCGATGTATATGGTTCCGCTCCCCTCCATGGCTTCCACAGCATTTCTCAGGATATTGATGAGCGCCTTGACCAGAAGATCGGCATCCAGAAGAAGCGGGGTAAACCTATTAAGGTATCTTTTCCTGATTTCTATCCTTTCCTGATCATGCTTTGTAAGCGAGGAAGATATGGCTTTCCCGATGAGATCTTCTATCCGGCACGGCTCCATGTTGACGTCTAGAGGTTTCACGAAAGAGAGGCTGTCATTGATCGTCGTCTTTAGCCTGGTGATGTCTGAGATAATCCCGTCGATAATGGACGCTGCCTCTCCGTTCTGTCTCAACATTCTTTTCAGGTAGGAAGCGTTAACCTCTATGGCGGCGAGGGGGTTCCTCAGCTCATGTGCAAGGCTGGCGGACATATGTCCAAGAGCCGCCAGTCTCTCCTTGAGGTGTTCCTGTTCCTCCATCTCCTCGATCTTCGTGAGGTCCTTGAAAAACATGGAACAGCCGATGTCACGCCCATTTCGATTCTTCACGAGAGAGATGGTGAAACCGATCTTCTTCTTCCCCTTTCCCTCAAGCTGGATCTCCGTTTCATCCCTGTTGGGAAGGGTCGACATGTGGCAGGATTCCAGCATGATCTTGGACAGATGCGGGAAAGGTTCAAGAAGGTTCTTTATATGAACCCCTTCCAGATGCCCTGATCCGGTAGCTTCAGTTTCTGAAAACCTTTTTCCTGAAAAAGTCTTTCCCTCCAATCCCAGGATCCTCTTTGCGATCTCATTTATCTTGACGACATTCCCACTGCTGTCAATCGATATAAATCCGCATTGCATCCCGTCGATGACTGCCTTGAAGAAATCATCGCCTCTTTCCACCATCTTTCTTCCCAGATCTCTATTCTTACTGCTCTCCATCAGTGATCGCTTTTTCCTTCGTTACCAAACTCTCAAGGCCTGATCTTTTATTTTAAGAACTGATTATATTAGCAAGCATGCGTTAATTACAATAATGAAATTTATAGCCAGAATAGCAAATAGTCAAGCTACACCATTAACAGAATAGAACAAAAAGCAGGAATGGCTAGATGATTATAGGGAAGGATTCTTAAGGTCAAGAGTTTTGAAAACCTGTCAGCAGAGGAACAGATTAGAAAATGGGAGGTTTCCTTTTAGCTTCCGGAAGCTGTTCCACCAAACCACTCCACTCCCTGAATGGAAGTGACATTGGCATCCAGGAGAGAGCTGTTCTCGAAGGAGATCGATGTAGAGCCGGTTTTCCTGACTTTGAAGGCAATGCTCATCAGGACTTCGTTTCCAACAGCATCAACGCCACCTACCTGGCCGAGCCTGGAAGCCCCGACAACCAGCCTTCCTGTCTGTGGGTCCACAATAAAACTCGTGCTGGCTCCATCTTTCTTGAGAAAGTTTCCCTCCGTGGAGTTCAGATAATCAAGAATGGTTCCATCGTAGACTAGATCAAAGGCCGCAGAATAGACACCGTTTACATCCGTGATGACGACATCGACAGTAAAGCTATCCCCACTGACTGATTTCTTCTGGAGAGTCACGTCCATCGCGTCCGGAGTTGATTTAGCCGCCGTGAAGGAAGCCACGATTGACTGAGTGATCACATCACCGCCACCTCCACATCCTAAAGTAAGAAGAATCCCAACTAATGGAAACCAGATGAAAAATTTCATAATTCTCTCCATAAGACTAAGTCTTGATGTCATTGCTTCCCTTTTCTCTCCTTGAAGCTTTCAGATTAATCATTCCTGAAATGAAACAACATTTGCGTCATTTCATTAGACATTCTCGCCAAAATGCGATGACAGGAGGGCAAGGTCATCACCGTCGATCCATCCATCACCGTTAAAGTCTACTGATGGTTCGTAATTATTATCCCCTTCTTGCGTCCCAAAATGAATGGCTAACGTGGTTAAATCATATCCATCTATTCTTCCATCGTTATCTGTATCCAGAAGATTTTCATTGAGTTTGATCTCGAAATTTATGGGGGAGCTCTTTATGCTATCTGAATTGGTGATAATTACCTCACGGAATCCTAATTCTGCGGGCTTTTCCCCAGACCCGGTTTGCGGATCCGGTGTGATGTAAGCCATAATCTCATCACAGCTATTTCTCTGGAATTCTACAATAATATCATTACCTGGATTGAACTGAGGTTTTGCACCTTCGTCAAAGTTGGTACCTTTAAAATAGACCTGAATTGTTTCGCCTTGTACTGCACTTGAAACGATACTGCTTCCGGAAGCATCCAGTATTTTTTCAAGAATTGGTTTCGGCCATCCGGATACTTCATTTGAATAACCGCTTTCATTACCATAGAAGTCATATGATGTAACAGCAATATAGTGCTTTGTGCAATCCTGTAAATTTGTTAGAGTATAAGTCGTGACGTTTCCGACATCATTGCTATAGGTGTAAATTCCAGATTCGTACCCAAAATAAACTTTGTAACCAGCAACGCTGCCATCACTGACAGGATCCCAACTCAGCTTGATTGTTCCTGCAAAAATCTCATCCAGGAAAATAATCAAACCTAAGCTAACAAAGAAAATCAAGCAAATTTTTCTCATATTCATCCCTGTCTTTAAATAATAAAAGCATGTTACAAGGAAGTTTGCAATACGAATGCCTAATTACAATGTTATGAAAAAATTTTTGCTCCTTTAACATCATCATATTAAAAGAGATAATAAATAAGAATTGAGGAGTAATTTTTCCATATGATAGTATTACTTTTAAGTTCCTGATATTTCAAAAATGTAAAAAAAGGTTAATATTTTTTGAAGGCAAAAGCTATTCTTAAAGCCATACGCCAAGGAGCGTAAGCCAAATATTTTCTATAAATATAAATCATTTGCAAAAAGAAATCTATAGTTTAA
>JBFMGF010000112.1 GCA_040752675.1 Acidobacteriota bacterium | reverse complement strand
AAGTCCGTGCTGGGAAGATTCAAGGTCCTCTTGAAGTCAATATCCTTTTTCACAAGCTAACCTCAAGAATTTAAACGGTAAATTTAGCACCTACTTTTCTGCTTTGTCAAGCAAAGGGATTGTACGGAACGATTAATGCGACATAAAAAAATTGGCGTCCCCAACGGGATTTGAACCCGTGTTGCCGGCTTGAAAGACCGGTGTCCTAGGCCGAACTAGACGATGGGGACGCTTCATGGTGAGCCGTGCTGGATTCGAACCAGCGACCCTCTGCTTAAAAGGCAGATGCTCTGCCGACTGAGCTAACGGCCCATCTTTCAAAATTTTAAAATATTAATATATCACCGAAAAACTTTCAATCCAATACACTTTCATGACGCAGGCCCATTGCTTGAATACCGGTCAGAGGCATTTGGAGAGGTTGCTGTCTTTCAGGATAATGGATTGATTCCTTTCCGGCCCGACCGATATGATCCCGATCTCACATCCCACGAGCGCCGCTATCTTCTGAACGTATTTCTTGGCATTCCTGGGAAGTTCTTCAATATCTCTAAGACCCGAGATCACTTTTCCCCACCCTTCCATGAATTCATAGACCGGTTTGACGCTCTCAAGTATCCACGGTTCAGAGGGAAACTGGTCAGTCTCCTTACCACGAAAGCGGTATTTCGTGCAGACCGGGATCTCATCGAAGTTACTCAGAACATCGAGGAGAGTTATTGCCATGCAGTTGAAGCCGTTGATGCGCACTGCGTACTTCGCAGCCACGGAATCAAACCAGCCGCACCTGCGGGGCCTTCCAGTGGTGGTCCCGAATTCATTCCCGAGATTTCTGATCTTTTCCCCGGTCTCTCCCATCTGTTCGGTCGGAAATGGTCCAGAACCTACTCTCGTGTTGTAAGCTTTAAAGACGCCTATGACGCCTCCGACCCATTTCGGACTTATGCCGAGTCCAGCGCATATACCAGCCGCCGAAGAATTAGAAGATGTCACAAAGGGATAGGTCCCGTAATCGACGTCGAGCATCGTCCCCTGCGCTCCCTCAAAGAGTACTCTTTTCCCTTCCTGCATCTTCCGGTTTAGAAAATCTGATATGTCGCAGATGAACTTATCGATCTTTGCGACAACGTTGATACATTCCTCAAAAGTCTCTTCCGCTTTCGGTGGATTTCCTTCGAAAGTCTCCCGATAGCTCTTGCCGAGTTCGCGGTAAAGAGCGTCGATCTTTTCTTTGAGGACATCTTTGTTCTTGAGATCGATAATCCTGATACCATGCCGCGCCATCTTGCTTTGGTAAGCAGGGCCGACGCCGAGACGCGTCGTCCCGATCCTCGATTCGCCCATTCTAAACTCTCTGAGCTCATCCAGCTTTCTATGGATGGGAAGGATGACATGTGCCCTGTCGCTGATGAACAACCTGTCATTCAGCGAAATGCCTACCGCCTGGAGGCTCTCCATCTCCTTCAACAGTCTATCCAGATCGATGACCATCCCGTTCCCAAGAACAGCTTTTATGTTTTCCCGGAATATCCCGGAAGGAATATGGTGAAGGGAAAACTTCCTATTGTTGATTTTTACTGAATGCCCTGCATTGGGGCCACCCTGAAACCTTGCCACGATGTCGAACCTGTCCGTGATGAGATCGACTATCTTTCCCTTTCCTTCATCTCCCCACTGGCCGCCGATTACAGCAACATTTTGCATCTCGTTCTCCGTTCAGTCGTCCAGGTTCTGCCCCATCTCGAAATCATATGTGCACTTGCCGCCGATCTCCCTGATGTCCTTTGGCTCGATGGGGTATAGGCGACACTGGGAGAATCTCTTCTCGTATATCCTGCAATAGGTAGTGTCATCCAGTTCTACCAGGAATGGGCATCTTAATAGAATCTTACAGCACTCCCCACATCGATCGCACTCTCCTCTTCTCATGCCGATCGATTCCCACACTTTTTTTCTTCTGAAATGGGACTTGTAGAATCTTCTAAGTTTTCCTTTCGCCTGTTCCGTTCTCGATACCCCTACCTGATTTCTCACAACATTTCCTTTACGAAAGCGGTACCATTAGGTCTTCATCTTTCAGGGAGATTGAGAGCGAGTCGCCGGCTTGCCCCGCTCGTCCGCCAGCCGAATGATTATAACATATTGGCCTTGCTCCGTCCGTCAATCTCCCTTTGAAGGCGAAATCCAGATGTGTTACATTCATCATAAGAAGAATAAGCCTTCATTCAATCGGGGGAAAGAATATGGATATCAAAACAAAGAGAGAGATTCATGCTCCCAGGGGAACTGCGATCTCATGCAGGGGATGGACGCAGGAAGCCGCCATGAGGATGCTCATGAACAACCTCGACCCTGACGTTGCTGAAAAACCCGATGAGCTCATCGTCTACGGCGGATCCGGAAAGGCTGCAAGAAACTGGGAATGCTTTGACGTCATCATATCATCGTTGAAGAACCTTGACAACGATGAGACGCTTCTCGTTCAGTCTGGAAAGCCTGTCGGCATCTTCAAGACTCACACCTGGTCCCCCAGAGTACTGATCTCCAATGCCATGCTCGTTCCCGCCTGGGGAAACTGGAACCATTTCAGAGAACTGGACAGAAAGGGCCTCATGATGTACGGCCAGATGACGGCAGGTTCCTGGATTTACATCGGTACGCAGGGGATTCTCCAGGGAACCTATGAAACGCTGGCCTCCCTCTCCAGGAAGCATTTTGACGGTTCCCTGAAGAGAAAGCTGGTTGTTACGGCAGGGCTGGGAGGAATGGGCGGAGCCCAGCCCCTCGCCGCTACCATGAACGGTGGAGCCATTATCGCCGTAGAAGTGGACCGTGAGAGGATATCGAGAAGGATCAGGACTGGATACTGTGATGAGATGGTCGAGGATCTCAACGAAGCTCTGAAGATCGCGTTATACGCCAGAGAAAATGGAATGGCCAGGTCAGTCGCTCTCCACGGCAACGCCGCTGATATACTGCCGGAACTCGCGAGAAGAAAAATCATACCTGACGTGGTTACAGATCAGACCTCTGCGCACGATGCCCTAAACGGCTACGTTCCAAACAAGATCCCTTACGAGGAAGCTCTGGATCTTAGAAAGAGCAACCCGAATGAATACGTCGAGAGATCCATGAAAGCGATGGCGGAACATATGAGAGGCATTCTTGAACTGAAGAAGATGGGAGCTGTCGCCTTCGATTATGGCAACAATCTGCGTGCCCAGGCGAAGGCAGCCGGCGTCGAAAACGCCTTCGATGTCCCCGGCTTCGTTTCCGAGTACATACGGCCCCTCTTCTGTGCAGGTAAAGGCCCTTTTCGCTGGGTTGCCCTTTCGGGAGATCCAGAAGATATCTACAGGACGGATGAAGCAGTCATGAATATCTTCCCTGACGATGAGGCTCTGTGCCGATGGATCAGGCTTGCGCGCGAGCGGGTTCAATTCCAAGGGCTCCCGGCACGGATATGCTGGCTGGGTTATGGCGAGAGATCCAGAATGGGAAAGATCTTCAACGATCTCGTAGCTTCTGGACAAGTAAAAGCCCCCATTGTGATCGGGAGGGACCATCTGGACAGCGGCTCCGTCGCATCACCGAACCGCGAGACGGAAGGGATGCGGGATGGTTCCGATGCCGTTGCCGACTGGCCCATTCTGAACGCTCTTCTGAATACAGCGGCCGGCGCCTCATGGGTCTCTGTCCATCATGGCGGCGGAGTGGGAATCGGTTATTCCATCCATGCCGGAATGGTCATGGTGGCCGATGGAACGAAGCAAACAGAGGAAAGGATATTAAGAGTCCTTACGACGGACCCTGGGACCGGAGTCATACGTCATGCCGATGCCGGGTATGAAGAGGCAATCTACTTCGCGAAGAAGGGCGGGATCAAGATCCCGATGCTTGCTGATGATCGATAGCGTTCGCGTATTCTACAAATTTCTGGTATTCGGTTAGGAAAGTCTTCGGCTGGAAGTTATCGGGAAGAAGAGATGTTCTTATCTTTTCTGGTTCCTCTCCAAAAAGTGATCATAGATTTACAGGCAGATCAGCACAGCAATGATAAATAGCTGTGATAAAGAACTCAGGCTTTCTAAATCCAAACGAGCGATGACTGACCAATTTAATCTTGTTG
>JBFMGF010000111.1 GCA_040752675.1 Acidobacteriota bacterium | reverse complement strand
GGATCACATGATAGCGATCAAAAACAAGTACCTCCTCGGGATAGTATCTCAAACCAAGATGTCGGGCAACATCTTCGACCGTGCTCCGCTTCATCAACTCCACAATGTATCGCCCCAGCACCTTGGTCCATCGCTTCTTCGGGAAACTCAGAAGCAGTGGCTCGAGCTTAAGGCTCCTGCAAGCTCGACAGAAGAGCCGATGCAAATGAATGGCAAGAAAGACCTTTTTCTTTCCAATGGGTAACGTTCTTATCCCCCTGACGAAATGCCCCTTCTTGATCACATTGCGAGAATCGCAGTTGGCACAGCGTTGCTTCTCTTCCGATTTTTCAATGTGGAAGATCAAGATCCCCTCTTTGTATTCTGTCTTCTGGTATCGGTAATGCTTAACTCCAAAGCCATGGTACAATAGGCTCGTGGACATCGGCTTTCCTTCTTCTTAACTTCGTTGTTTTGGAGGAATTTCAACCGATGTCCTTTCTTTTCGGCTCAGTTTATTTTGAATCTCAGGTACTCATTTTCCTGATGATTCAATTTTTGATTGCAAATAATGAACTTATCGCATCTTTTCGAAAAAAATCATCTTGACGGGTGGGTCTCTTCGCCGTAATTTTGAATATGAAAAACGCTATCGGATCAGCAACCTTTTCTCGCTGCTATGGGTGGAGGTTGAGTTCGAGAACTAACTTCAACTGCCCCTCAAGAGCCGAGGTGTTGAAGCCCTGGCATAAACTATTGATGGGGCCTATATACAATATATACAACAACAATGGAGGGAATGAAAATGAAGCATAAAGTGTTTTTTGTGGCAGTTCTGGTCTTAGGCATGGTGGTATGCCACAGCGCTTCCAACCAAGCCGGACAGGTTAAGTTCGACCAAGCTGAGATCTTCTTTGAGTATAATTCCACGGATCTTGATCTAGGCGTTCACATCTTCTTCGACGCAGAAGGCTGGAAGGATGTTGTGGTCAGCGGCCCGGACGGCACGATCTTCCATGTCAATAACGATGGAAGCTTGAGGGAAATTGGCAGTACCGAGGTCTTCACCGAAAGCGAGGAGCCCCCGCTTGACGAGGGAGATCTCGAGGGGTCGATCGCAGCGTTTCTGGCCCTCTTTCCGGAGGGAGAATATCAATTCTCCGGCACGACAGTCGAGGGAGACAGTCTGATGGGCAAGGCCACGCTCACGCACGACCTTCCGGCCCCGGTTGAATTGGATCTCTCCATGTACCCCACCATCAGTTGGAGCGACAATTCAGCAGGAGGTGATCCAGAAATTGTCGGTTACCAGGTCGTCAACGAGCTTGTGGTCAAAGAGGGTGGGGAGGAACGCGTGTTCGAGTTTTCCGTCGACCTCCCGGCCGATGTCACAGAGGTGACAGTTCCGGATGAATTCGTCGAGCTGGCTGACAGATTTTCAAAAGGGCAAATACTGGAGTACAAGGTCGAGGTGATCGCGATAGAGGAAAGCGGAAACAAGACCATCGTGGAGGAGAGCTTGATTTAGGAAGAATCATGGAACGATTTGCCGCTTCAGGTTGTTTTGAACGCTCTCCAGGATTCTACCCTAGCTAGAGAGAGGCTGTTTCTCTTTAAACTGCGAAGGAGAGAGTTTTTTCTTACCAAAAAGATGAAATGATCTGACTTCCTTTAGATTCAGGGACGCGCTCTTAGTCTACGAAATTGTATGATCGACAATTGCAGTTGAAAGCCTGATTCAATAATTAGCGATGGGGACTTTTATATTTAAAAGTCCGTTTGATGGTTTGTTGCTATACCTCATTCCTATAATAATCTTTGTTTTTCCATATTATTCCACGGCACAAACAACCTTCATGGACGCAACAGAAGAGGCTGGGATCAGCGTTCCCAATCTCGGCCAGACCTGCACTTTCCTTGATTTCGACAAGATACGAGGCCTTGATCTCTTCATCAGCGAGCAGACCAGCAACCATTACCTTTACTGGAACGAAAACGAAACGGGATCCTTTAAAGATATCACGAGTGGCGATGGCTTCCAGTTCTCATATTATGCGACAATTGCGGCAGCGGATTATGATGGCGACGGCTGGACCGATCTGCTGATAACAAGGAGATACTTCGGGAATGCGCTCTACCTGTACAGGAATGATGGCAACAGAAAGTCCTTTACCGACGTCACATCCCAGGCAGGTATCGACGTCAATGCTTGCTGCGGGCATGTCGCCTGGGCAGATTACAATCGCGACGGTCACGCCGATTTCTACAAGGCGAAATCTGGTTCGAATTTCCTTTACAGGAATAATGGCGACGGGACATTTTCGGAAGTGGCTGCCGAATGCGGCGTCGCAGACGATGATGAATCAACGGCTGCAGCCTGGGGAGATTACAACAGCGATGGCTGGCCCGACTTATACGTGGCGAATGACGGAATGAACAGGTTGTACCGAAATAATGGTCCCCCGAAGAAGCCGGCAGATAAATGGTTCACCGATGTTACGGCAACGGCAGGAGTGGGTGGCCCGACCAATCCTTACGCGAATGACACGCAGGGAGCCGCCTGGGGCGATTATGACAACGACGGTGACCTTGACCTTTACATGACTAATATCAGCGACCTCTTTCCCACTCAGAATTTTCTTTACAGGAATAACGGAAACGGGACCTTTACCGATGTCAGCAATGCAGCAGGAGTCGCCGATGTCGGCGATGGAAGGACATGCGGTTGGGTCGATTATGACAACGATGGGCTCATTGATATCTTCTCAACGAATCACGTCAACCCGAACAGAATGTTCCGGAATAACGGCAACGGGACATTCACCGATAAGGCCTCTGAGGCTGAGATTGACCAGCCTGCCGACGTCTTCGGTGCTGCCTGGGGGGATTACAATGGTGACGGCTTTCAGGATGTCTTCCTTGCGGGTCATTTTGGAAACAAGCTGAAGAAGAATAACGGAAACGCCAATCACTGGCTGAGCATCACGCTCGTCTCGACATCGGGGACAAACACGAGCGGCATCGGGGCGAGACTGGAATTGCAGGCCGACCTTGATGGGGATGGGACGGTGGAGTCTAATGAAAAACAGATCAGGGAAGTGGATGGCGGTTCCGGGATGACCGAGCAGCCGAGCCTCGAAGTCGAGTTTGGTCTTCGCTCCGCTGCGGTTGTCCAAACGCTTACCATTGGATGGCCTGCTGGAGTGACTGAGACCTATTCAAATATCGGAGTCGATCAGCGGATAAAGATCACCGAAGGCTCGGGGATCGAGTTGATTATCCACAGAGTTTTCAAGGATGGAAACGATTTACTCCTCTACTGGACAGATGCGGGGCGAACTGATTATACCGTGTATCGCAGCCTCGACCCTTCCGACTTCAGTGCAGCAGATATCTTTTCCTCAAGCCAACCATCTTATAGAGATGTTGACGTTGTTGGAAGTAGTGTTGATTACTACTACCGCGTTGAATAAGTATCGTTCTGCCATTCTAAGAGACGGACTGACTGAGCAATGCTGTGAGGTTACCGCCATTTGCAATGGCTTTTTATGACGAAAAGGGACAATGTATTAACTTTATGAGAGAGGAGGAAGTAAGATGAGAAGCTGCCTTTTACTTTCTATTTCTTTCTTGCATGCATTTGTGATTTTCCCTGCTTTCTGCGACATTCCACTTGCCATAACTGACGTTCGACTTCCCTCAGAAGGGGCAGGTGGAGGAACACTTGCCGTTCGGCTGACATATCCTGCCGATGTGGCAAACTATCGCTACATCGATGGCGCTCCTGTTTCCATTTACCTTCCTGGTGGGATGGGTCCAGGCTCGCTTGGCGGTTCTCCCCGGATTGCTCAGGAAGGATTTGTCATTGTTTCATTCCTGTATCCAGGCGGCGTTGAGGGACCCTTTAAGAGCGATGGGTATTACGATTATCGCGGGGACAACTGTCAGAAAGCCCTCCGCGACGTCATTCGATTCGCTGAAGGGGTGGCAACGGATTCGCTGGGGCGAACCATCGATGATATTGTTCCTGGACCTGTCCATCCTGACATCGTTGGTTTTGCGCCATTCTCCAATGGTCTGATCGGTCTCATCACGCTAAGCCGGTATGGGGATGATATTCCCTACGCTCCGTATCAGGTTGGCTGGGAAAATCCCACCAATGCACAGATCATCAACGTTGAGCTTGGGGGAATCCGCGACGATTGCAATTCGGGAGTTGACAGCGATGGTAACGAAGAGCCAGGTGATGACGCGCGGAATCCCTGGTATGATCCTGAAACTGGATACAGTCCGACTTCGTTTATCGTGGATTTCTCGCTGCTTGACTTTGATCCTCTCATTCCCGAGCATCGCGAAGACCCGGCAGGCCGTTGTCCGGCCAGCAATCAGCCGGGAGCCGCTTTTCACGATGGGCGCACAAACGGGAGGATTGATTTCAACCCTCTGAAACCGGGGTGCCTGGATTACGACGGCGATGGCGCCATTGAGAGAACGGAAGATTACAAGCTTAACCCGAATGTCACATTCACGGAAAGTTGTCAGCTTAAGGTTTACTACTCTCCGGAAGTCACACGAGCTCTTGAGGAGAGAAATGTCTTTGGAACCAATTGGCCGACATGGATTGCAAAGCCTCAGGAGGCTGAGCCTTTCTGGAATCTTCGGGATGCTACCCTTCACTGGGATGGGATTGCATCAAAGTTTCCTGATTTCCTTGCGATGAGCGTTTTTACAAGGCAAGATCATGTTCAGTCCCAGCCTGATCACCCCCACATTCGTCAGGTGATGGATGGACTGATGTCACATGGAATGTGGTTCCGTCTGAATGCCGACGCGACTTATTTTGAAGTTGTCAATAGTTCGCTTCCGCCAGGATATGTGGAGACTCCTGCCAATGACCTGGTCCCGATGGGAGAGATGAAACAGCATGGTGAACCACGAGGAACGGACAGCGGAGATATGGCTGCAGCCGGTCATGCGGAGATTTCCGACAGAATCCATTCCGGTTGCTGGTGGCCTGATCTGGAGGGAACGCTGATCTCATCCGTCACACCTGCTCCGGAAGCGAACTTACTCAGCGTTGGAGCAGATAAGAAAACAATCACCTGGTCTTCGGCGGATGGCGCCTTCTGCTATGACCTGATTCTCGGGGATATTATGGATCTTGTAGATAATGGAACAGAAGTTCTGCTTTTAAATAGTTCCTGTGTGGAGGAGGACTCCTCCGACACGATGGCCATCGATGAGACACTTCCAGCTCCTGGACAGGTTTTCTATTACGTCGTCAAGCCCAACGGGCTTCATGGAACTTATGGTTTCTCTTCCAACGGTCATCAGCGCATCGATAGTGAGGGAGCCTGCCAGTATTAAAGCCGAGAAAGTACTTTTCAGTTCTTTGCCGGGTTTGATGTATGATTTCTGCTGTGCTAAACTTTTAGCAATTTTAATTAAAGTTGCGAAGGAGAATCTATGAAAAAATTGCTTCCGATAGTATTGATGATTCTGATCCTTTCTCTTGCGGCTTGCAGGGTCAGAATCAGGGAAAATTCTCCCATTCCTGCTCCAGATTTCACGCTGGCTGATCTGGATGGGAACATAGTCAGTATGAGCAACTTCAAGGGTAATGTCGTCATCCTTGATTTCTGGGCGACCTGGTGTGCGCCATGCCGCAAGGAGATTCCCCATTTCCAGAAGCTTTACGATACTTATAGGGACCAGGGGTTTGTGATGATCGGAGCATCATTCGACGAGGGAGGCGCGGCGGTCGTCAAGTCGTTCCTGGAAAAAAATAACGTGACCTATCCAAACGTCATCGCCAATAAAGAGATCGAAGGATTATACGGAAGCAAGAATCCTTACATAAATCAAGTGTACGGGCCCATCCAGGGAATTCCCGCCACCTTCATCATCAACAAAAACGGGGAGATCGTCCAGAAATACGTGGGTGAGACGCCAAGAAGAGTCTTTGAGGCTCACATCACCAAGCTGCTTCAAGAACCGACTTCTTGAATTAAGAGGTTGATGCATACTTCTTTTCATTCCTGTTCTTCTTCCAGACATACCGGACGAGAAGGGCAATCACCACAAATAGCCCGGCCATCATCAGTCTGGCGCCAAGACGATAAATGATATCCCCTGTCTGAATAGGATCTCCGTACGGATCCTTCTTGAGGATCAGTATCCCTCCTGCATCAAAGTAAGCCCAGGAAAGGAGCAGCACGATTAGGTAGGCCGGCGAGATGTACTTTATGATGTAGTAGAAGATCCTCGGAAGACGAATATGGGCTCCCTGGTTAATCTCTCCCCAGGCGTTGTCCATCCCGAAGATCCATGCGAAGATAATGACTTCGAAGAGGGCAAAAACGACGAGTCCGAAGGCCCCTGCCCAGTAGTCCATCTCATCGAGGAATCCATGTCCCAGGTAGAAAATCACCGGCTGGGTGCAGACGAAGATGACACTGCCTATGATGATTGCTGCCCGTTGTCTCGATATCTTCAGCTCATCCTGCAGGAAGGCCATTGCAGGTTGAGCAAGGGCAACGGATGACGTTATCCCGGCGAAGAAGAGAAGCATGAACCAGAGCCCTCCGAACAACTGCCCCCACGGGAGTCTCTGAAAGATAATCGGCATGGCCTGGAACCCGAGGTTGAAGGCGCCGCTTCTTGCAATGTCCGTCGTCTCGGTGACGCCAAAGAAGGCGACGGCGACAGGGATGGCTATAGATCCGCCCAGTATGACTTCGGCAAATTCGTTTGTCATGGAGGTCGTGAGACCGGATAGGGCGATGTCATCCTTCTCGCGGACGTAGCTCGCATACGTGAGAAGCGAACCTGTGCCGATGCTCAGCGTGAAGAAGATTTGTCCTGCGGCGGCAAGCCAGACCGAAGCAGAAGAGAGCTTGCCGAAGTCAGGATTCCATATGAATGCGAGCCCGTTCAGGACATTGTTCTCGGGGACGGCAGGATTGGGCGTTCCCAGAGTGAAGACTCTTATGACGAGGATGGCCGCAAATATGAAGAGGGCGGGCATCGCAATCTTGGCGAGCGTTTCAATCCCTTTCACGACACCCTTGGAGAGTATCCAGATGTTAATGGCGAGTGTTATCATGAAAAAGATATATGCGGATAGAAAAGAGGGGAGATTGGTTCCCGCTTCCCCGTTACCGAGGACACCCTGGTAGCTGTGGAGGAAACTTCCCATAGCCTCTCGAGTCTCATTCCCGAAATATTTGCCCGTGAGAGAGAAGAACGAATAACCGAAGGTCCACGACTCGATGTATGTGTAATAGATGACAAATACAAGAGGAATACAAATTCCAAGGACGCCGATGTACTTCGCTATCCTGTTCTTGCACATGCTTTCGAAGATGGCGGGCGATGTTCCGCTTCCCAGTTTGCCGCCGTATCTCCCCAGCCCCCATTCGACCCACATAAGCGGGATGCCGAGCAGGATGAGAGCCGTGAAGTAAGGAATCATGAAGGCTCCGCCGCCATTTTTTGCAGCCTGAACGGGGAATCTCAGAAAGTTTCCAAGTCCGATAGCATTTCCCGCCATCGCCAGGATAAGTCCTACCTTGCTGGCCCATATCTCTCTGTTATTGTTATTCTCCATTCTCACTCCGCCTGAAAAGGTTCATCATTATTAAAGATAGTAACAAAAAATAACATAGGGCAAATGGCCTCGTCAATCCAAACATTGTTTGGATTTGCAAAAATAGGCAAAGACCGTAAAATATTAAGATATCTTTAAGTTGGGAGGAAGAAGCAATGGAGCCGATGAAGAGGATCACGCTCGGCGTATTCATCATCCTGCTCATAGGAACGGTAGCCCTTTTTGCCATTTACATGTCTGTGAAAAAGCTTGGGGAGCAGGCTGGTGCAAGACAGGCGAGAGAGGCGGCGAGAGAAGCGGCTGAGATCCAGAGAACTGAATCAGGCATAGGATCTGAAAAGCAGGAAGAGATTTCTGCACCGGGAGAGAAGGTAACTGCGGAAGGGGTTGGCAGCGTGAGCATCCCCGGAACGGAAGCGCTCGCGGAGAAGGGGAAACATTTGGCGGAAATCTCTGGAAAAGGGATGAACATCATCAGCGAGGAGGAACTTTTAAAATATCTTAAGGTCAAAGATGAGATCTTTCCTGCCTATAATAAGCACAGGCATGTTTCAGATCTGATGCTCGATCAGACCAGGAAGTGGGGTCCAGGGCAGGTCAAGACGCACATGATAATACTTGGAGATATGATGGTACGGAAAAAAAGAGGTCTGAGGGATAATGACCTTAAAGAATCCAGATTCAATCAGATCTCCTGTGCCGTACTAGAATGGGTCAGGAGAACCAGAAGCATCCCTTATGAGAGCCTCTATAAGGGAGATGAAAGTTTCTTTAACAAGGTATCATCCGTCTCGCCATGCGCAGAAAACGATACGCTTTTCGATAAGCATAAAGAGACGATCTCAAAAACCTTCATGGGGGATTTCGAACTCGCCGATTATTGATTCTTCTGTCTGTCGAGCTTTTCTTCCATCCTGTTAAGGTCTTTTTCCACCCGGTCGAGCCGCACTAAAATGAAGGTCAGGTAAGCGGCCATCAGTATCCAGATGATGTTATACCCCCAGAACAGGAATGTGTAACTCATAAAATCTTCTCCTTCAAGGTTGATGCCCTGTCTTCAAGGCTGGAGATTCTAGTCCTTACGATCATGAGCAGGAGATAGAAGAGCAGGAATGTGAACAGTGAGAATAAAAAGGCATGGAGCATCTCCGGGGCAAGTGGCTCCTGCTTCCCCGGACCGAAGACGATGGGATGCTGTCCGCGCCACCACTTAACTGAAAAATAAATGATTGGCACGTCGAGGAAGCCTACGATCCCCAGGATGGATGAGAACCTTGCCGCCTGTTCCCTGTTTTCCGAGTATCCTCTAATCATCAGGTAAGAGACGTAGATTAGCCACAGGATCAGCGTCGTCGTGAGCCTTGCCTCCCATGTCCACCATGTTCCCCACGCCTGCTTTGCCCAGATCGGCCCTGTTATGAGGACGATCGTGCAGAAGAAGACCCCTATCTCTGCCGAGGAACGGGCGATGTTGTCCCAGAGGCTGCTCTTCGTTGCAAGGTAGATAATGCTTGCGATGAAGACTACAAAGAATGCGAGAAAAGTCGAGATGGCAGAAGGTACATGGTAGTAAAAGATCTTCTGGACGGGTCCCATCACCTTCTCGGTGGGGGCATGGAGGAAGACGAGATAAAGAGAGATTAGAAAAAAGACGAAGACGATGCATGCAAGCAAGACGATGAAGATCCTGGAACCTTTTCCCATTTGACCTCCTGACTCAATGAAGTCTTCTCAAAGATAATCTCTCCTTACCATAAAATCAACTTCTCAGTCCTCGATGATGTACTCGAAGAGGACGAACGCCGCGAAGAAAAAGATGATGTCGAAGCCGAGGCTAACGTAGAGCCAGTTGGAAAAATCCAATATCCCTTTCCCCTCCATGGCGGCTGATGTGCACTTCACCGCTGAGATGATGAGCGGAGAGGAAACGGGAAAGAGAAGAATGGATAGGAGGGCTTCTCCACGCTTAACCTTCGAGGCAAGTGCAGCAAAGAGCGTTCCTATCTCGGAAAAGCCGATTGTGTTCAGGACTACAATGGGCGTCAGCACCGGAATAATGGAGAGGAGGTTGAAATCAAAGAATATAGCGGTGAGCGGCAGGAGGATGACCTCAAGGATGCTGACGATAATGAGATTGGCTAACGCCTTCCCGAGATAGATGGCGCCAGGATCAACGGGGCAGAGGATCAGGGCAAGGATACAATCTTTATCCCTTTCAATAGCGAAGGAGTTGTTGAACCCGATGATGGCTGAGAAGATCAGCGTGATCCAGATGACCCCCGGAATCAGCCGTTCCTTGCCGACGGTCTGCAGTGTGGAAAAATCGAAGGCGAAGGCGAAGACGACGATCACGATGAGGGAAAAGAGAAACATGGCCGAGAGGCTCTCGAGCGTCCTCAGCTCCAGTCTCAAATCCTTCCCGACTATGGCAGCAACTTTTTTAAAGAAGATCATGCTTCACTTCTCTTCATCATTAAGGAGGAATCCACTGTCTCAAGATAAAGCGATTCGAACTCTTCGGGTTTTATATCCTTTGCAGCGGAATGATAAACGATCGTCCCCTGCGAGATGATAGCAATCGTCTCGCTGAGTTCAAGAGCTCTCGGGAGATTGTGTGAGACCATTACAACAGTCCTTCCATCCGAGTGGATGGATGATAGAATTTTCTGGAGCATCTTTGCAGCATGCTGATCGAGTCCGGTGTAAGGCTCATCGAGGAAGACGATCTCGGGTCTGTGGATGAGCCCACGGGCGATGGAGAGCCTCTGCTGCATCCCGCGCGAGTAAGTCCTGACCGGGTCATGCATCCTCTTGTAAAGCCCGACCTCATTGAGAAGATCGAGCATTCTTTCCCGATCTTCCCCGCAACCGTACATAGAAGCGTAGAACTTCAGATTCTCGAGCCCGGTGAGGTTGTCGTAGAGGAAGGTGCTGTGGGAGATGACGCCGATGATTCTCTTCAGCTTTTCTGTGTTTCCCCTTCGTGGCTCGATCCCTGATATGAGTAACCTGCCCGAAGTCGGCTTCAGAAGGGATGTCAGGATCTTGATGAGCGTCGTCTTTCCGGCGCCGTTCGGGCCGAGGATTGTGAGAAATTCCCCTCGCTGGACCGTGAGATCGATCCCTTTCAGAGCCTTGATGTGGCCGAAGACCTTTACAATCTTTTCCGCGATGATTATGTTTTTGCCGATCTTTGTATTCGAGTCCAATCTCAGAACGCCTCTATCTCTTTCTGATATTTTTCTTTCAAGGTTCTGTAATCGGTCTCAGAGATCTTCCCGGTGCTCAGATCGTACTCGAGCTCTTTCAGGGCTTCCGTAAGAGATTCCTTTTTCAGGAAGAGTTCTTCAGAGGCGGATGACTTCAGATCGCCAAGAGAGGTGTCCACCTCTGCTTTTCTGAACAGGGGAGCCAGCGTGAACGAAAGCGCCGCAACCAGAATAATGAGTATAATTACTGCTGTCATCTCATATCCTTTTTCGCAAACAGGAGCGCTGCCTTGAGTATCTCCCGCTCTTCCTTATCGGGGAGAACGGTGATATGCGCTCCGATGACGAGAATGATGCCACCGAGCCACAGGAAATTTATCAATGGATTGATAAAGACCTTGAAGGAAGCCGTCGATGTCTTCGGCTCGAACCCCATTGGAATCACGTAGAGGTCCTCTCCGAGACTCTTCAGGTCCGGGAGAGAATGAGGGAAGAGATCACGGACGATGCCGACTTCAGTCGCTACCCCGAACCTTGGGTAATCGTTAAGCTCTGTTTTTATAGTCCCGCGATCTCTCCCATTGCCGGAGACAGATAGGTCGAGAGTGATGTTGTAGCGCTCGGGATATTCTTTCTCCGTGAAGCGGTCAAATCTGATGTTGTAAATACCGATGTTCATGCTTTCACCGAGCTTCAGAGCCCCCTGTTTTTCGACCTGATAGGCAGCAGAGCCAGACATCCCGATGTACATGAAGACTACGCCTAGGTGAACGATGTAGCCACCGTATCTCCTCTTGTTTCTTACGATCATTGTGAAGAACGATCTGAAGACGTTCTCACCGGCTGATTTTTGCCTTGCCCTGATCCCTTTGAAGAACTCCATGACGATACTTGAGAGCACGAACACGGAGAGAGAGAAAGCGATCAGAGGATAGACCTTTCTCACTCCAAGGATGAAGAAGATTATGAGCGATAGAACGAACAATGTGGCTGGCAGCAGGAAATTTCTCTTCAGATTGGAAGTGGATGTCCTCTTCCAGGCGATGAGGGGACAGAGTCCGGTGAGCAGAAGAAGCACCAATCCCCAGGGGACGCTTACCCGGTTGTATACAGGAACACCAACCGTTGCCTGGTTTCCCGTGAAGAACTCCGCGAGCAGCGGAAAAATCGTCAGGATGAAGACCGTGCAGGCGATGCCGACAAGAATGAGATTGTTGAACATGAACATCGATTCCTTCGACAGGATGGAATCCAGCTCCTGCTCCCCCTTGAGGTGGCGCAATCTGAAAAGAAGAAGGATCAGCGGGACGAAGAAGGCAATGGCAAGAAAGATGGCAAAGAAGATACCTATGTTAGATTCGGCAAAGGCATGTACGGACGAGATGATGCCGCTGCGTGTGATGAAGGTCCCGAAGATGCAGAGGCAGAAGGTGAAGATGATTAGGAGGATGTTCCAGACCTTCAGCATCCTCCGTTTTTCCTGGATCATGACGGAGTGAAGGAACGCCGTCCCGGTCAGCCAGGGGATGAGAGATGCGTTCTCGACGGGGTCCCAGGCCCAGTATCCGCCCCAGCCGAGCTCGATGTATGCCCAGTAAGAGCCCAGAAGGATGCCGATTCCGAGGAAAAACCAGGAGAAGAGGCTCCATCTCCTCGTCGTGATGATCCACGCCTCGCCAGTTCTCTTAGTGATGAGAGCGGCGATGGCAAATGCAAATGGTATTGTGAACCCAACGTAACCGAGATAGAGTGTCGGCGGATGAATAAGCATATAGGGATTCAGAAGTTGCGGGTTAAGGCCAACTCCATTTGGTGGTGGAGGCACCAGCTTGAACGGGTTATTAGCGAAGATCAGCAGGATGAGAAAGAAGAACTGCGTCGTCATGATGACGGAAATGGCTTGGGGCATAAGAGCCCTATTCTTGTTCCTGTTCTGAAGGACAATGACCGTGCTGAAGAGGGATAGCATCCATGCCCATAGGAGAAGAGATCCAGCCTGACCGGCCCAGAACGCTCCCAGCTTGTACAGAAGCGGCTGGTGAATGCTCGAATAGTGGGCGACATACTCAATGCGGAAGTCGTCCGTCAGGAATCCGTGCACAAGAGCAATGGATGCGATGCTGATCAGGGCGAATGAGGCAATGCCCGCGTTCTCGCCACTCTTTATCATGTTCTTCGAACGGCTCGTGATGCCGAGGATGGACGAGACGACCGCCCATGTCGACAGTATCGTGGCCATGAGAAGCGAATAGTTACCGACTTGAACCATGACCATCAAGAATTCCTTTGTCATTTTTCAGCAGATTCATACTTGGAAGGGCATTTGGCAAGGAGGGTATGGGCGACGAAGACACCATCAGGAGACATCTTTCCCTCGACGACGACATCCGCCCCATCGATAAACGTATCGGGAACAGAGCCATGATATCTGACCGTTAGCAGTTTTCTGGATGCTTCATGGCCGGATCCACTCGTCCCGGGTTGATACGGATTACTGACCCGGTCGGTCATCCTGAATGTGATCTCCTGCCCGAGCACGCTCCGCTGGATCGAGCCGTCAAGGACGATCCCGTTGATCCTGAAATTTTCCCCTTTTGAGGCCCCTTTTTCCAGATACTCGCCGACAGTGAGGTAATAGACGAAAGAGCCCTGTTTGCTGAGTCCGATGAAAAAGAGAAATGCCATGGCGCCGAGGATTGCCGCGCCGCTGACTATGAACTTCACTTTACGATTCATTGATGCGTAAGCTCCTTAAACTCCTGCTATTAAAAGAGTTGAAATTATATTATCATTTATTGCCTATGTCAAAATTGCCTCTGATTTCATTCACACTGGATCGCAATGAAAAGCGTCGCGTCGCGCATGTGATGATATGATGAGAAAGGTTCTGGGGTTCAGCATTGGAATCGTTATATTTGCAGCCATGCTTCTTCTGCCTGCCCCGCATGGGATGACAGAAGAGGCAAAGAGAACGGCCGCTATCGCTCTTCTCATGGCTACATTCTGGATCGCGGAAGCACTGCCAATCGCCGTGACTTCGCTCATCCCCATTGCCGCTTTTCCTCTCTTCAGCATCCTCGATGGCGCGCAAGTCACAAAGAATTATGGGGACCAGAACATCTACCTGTTCCTGGGCGGTTTCTTCATCGCTCTTGCCATGGAGAGATGGAATCTCCACAGGAGGATTGCATTGAACATCATCAAGGTCATGGGGCTTGCGGAAAGGCGGATCGTTCTGGGCTTCATGTGTGCAAGCGCATTGATATCCATGTTCATCTCGAACACGGCGACGACGGTCATGATGCTCCCCGTCGCCATCTCCGTCGTTCGCGCCGTTCAGAATGAGCACGATGCTTCCGCTCGATCGAAAACAAATTCGATGGAAGGATTCGGAACGGCGCTGATGCTTGGCGTCGCCTATTCGGCGAGCATCGGAGGCATAGGGACATTGATAGGCACGGCACCCAATATCATCCTCGCCGGAGCCGTTCGAGAGCTATTCCCTGGCCTGCCTGAGATTACCTTTTCAAAGTGGCTGTTTTATGGAATTCCGCTTGTCCTTGTCTTCATCCCGCTCGTTTGGCTGTATCTTACCCTCCTCCTTTTCCCCCCTGGGAAGAATGTTGGCATGAACATGCTGGTCTTGAAGGATGAAATCGCAAAACTGGGAAAGATAACAAAGAACGAGTTGCTCGTTCTCATTGTCTTTGTCATGGCCGTAGTCATGTGGGTGACGCGTTCGGATATATCCATCGGCTCCATGACCTTGAAGGGTTGGGAATCTATTCTTGGCGTGGAAAAGTACGTCCACGATTCCACTGTATCCATCTTCGCGGCAGTCCTGCTATTCATGCTCCCGGCTGGGAAAGGTGAGCATATCCTGAGCTGGGAGGAAGCTAAAAAGATACCATGGGGTGTTCTGCTCCTCTTTGGTGGAGGCTTTGCGCTGGCGGAGGCTTTTCAGACGAGCGGATTATCCGCATGGATAGGGGAGAGCATGGCGTGCATGAAGGGGCTTCCCCTTATCTTGATCGTCGTTGCGGTAATTACCATCGTCATCTTCCTCACGGAACTCACGTCAAATACGGCGCTCACTGTGACGATGATGCCAATCATGGCCTCTCTTTCTTCCGCTATCGGCGTTCATCCCTTCGTTATCATGATCCCGACGGCCATAGCCGCTTCCTGTGCTTTCATGCTTCCCGTTGCCACTCCTCCCAACGCAATCGTATTCAGCAGTGGATACATCACGATACCTCAAATGGCGAAGGCTGGATTCCTGCTGAATATCACAGGGATCGTCCTGATTACGCTGCTGACCTACTTCATTATCATCCCCGCCTTTCACATCTGAGACGCTCGATTTTTAAAGCATGGATACAAATCTATAAGATTTTGAATATTAGTTGACATTATATATTTATAGCATATATTAATTAATATAAATGCATATTCAATTATTATAAATTGAATATACGCTTAATGACCCCCTATAACTCATACTGTCAGGGGAGGTCTCCCAAGGCCTCCCCACCCCCTCCCTAAATGTCATGTCTCGGTGTTGGGTTCTTGTGCTGCGGAAGGCCGAATCTTTCCCGCCAGTGAGCCATAGATGGGTCGCTGCGGAGGCCGTGGAGCGGATGAGTGAAAGATCCCAGCAAGTCGAGAAGCTGCTTCAATAGCTGAACATGCGTGAGAAAATTAAAAAAATTGAAAAAAGAATTGACATAGCAAAGCTATTATACGCTTTTCCAGAATACACAATGGCGAGGCAAAATGGGATATTTTTCAGCGCTGAGAGAAAGGCAAGCTCTGCCCTCAGGGGCAGGCATCGCTCGTTCTCTCTGACCCGTCACTACTGAACCCGTAGGTTCCCACCCCGCAGGAGTTTCTCCCGCGGACGAGATAGCCAAAGCCCTCCCCTGCGACCGGGCTCTGAGAGTCCTCCGCCCTCCCCTCCTCCACACCCGAGGCGAGACAGGTCTCGGAAGGTCCTGTCCCGACAGGCAACTCTGATAGAGAAAACCGAAGGACATCGTGGACGGTCCCCTGACCAGCTCCTGAAGCCGCCGAATACCAGGTCAGCG
This sequence comes from Acidobacteriota bacterium, assembly GCA_040752675.1. Classification (NCBI taxonomy): domain Bacteria; kingdom Pseudomonadati; phylum Acidobacteriota; species Acidobacteriota bacterium. The sequence continues at coordinate 494 of JBFMGF010000111.1, read as the reverse complement.
TCTTCTTATCCCAGCCCAGTCTGAGGTTGCGCACCTCCGATGGTGCTTTCGTCGCCCCTTCATCGGCCGGGGCGCAGTCGCAGGCATCGGCCATACCGTCGGAATCACCGTCAGGATTGCCAACGTAGTAACGCCCGCCGGTGTTGTAATCTTCAGTCCCTCCGCCCCAGATGATCATGTTCTCACCCGTCCAGACAGCGCTATGGTAATCCCTCGCATACGGGGCGTTCGCAGTCGAGGTCGCCTTCCAAGTGTCTGCAGCGGGGTCGTAGCGTCCCCCCGAGTTTTTCTCGGTGCTGAGGCTACTGGGAAAGGGATCGCCTCCCCAAACGATCATCTCGGTTCCGGTCCACACAAGCGTTGGGCCTATCCGCTCGATGACATCATCGAGGATACCGCTATCCCATACATCGTCTGGAACACAATCTGCCGCCGACTGAAGGAAGCTCTCGCCATTGTTACATAGAAGATTGAGAAACTCCTCCTCCCCAGCC
>JBFMGF010000110.1 GCA_040752675.1 Acidobacteriota bacterium | reverse complement strand
GATAAAGCAAAAATCAAGCTAAATATTAACATTTTGTGGCACTACCTTTTGGAGATTTTCGGAGATCGATTCAGTATGGACGCGGGTTTGCCGGCACTCACCCCCTCCATACTGTAGAAGATCAGTTTTAAGAGTTCTACAGACTGTTTCATTCATTGGGACTTCACGCCTTTCATTGTTCTTTGATTCGGTAACATAGATGAGCCGGCTCTTAAAATCTACATCTTCCCACTTAAGGTTCAAGACTTCACCTTTTCTCAAGCCTGTATGCCTTGCTAACAGGACAATTGGCTTAATGGCAGAGGAGCATTCATTGTAAAGCTTATCAAATTCTTCCTGGGTTGGATTGACCAGCACTAATTTTGACAGGCAGTAATTCTCTCTGGAAATTGAACGCCCGATTTTTTTTTAAAAAGTTTCAAGTGATTCATTCAATATCCAAGATTAGACTTCTGATCTTAGATAAGGAAATCAATCTGGCATTGGAGAGGAATCCTCAACATGCCTTCTCATTGCCGCATCACAAACCGCATATTACCAGTTGATGAGCTTCTCTTGAATCTGCTTATTAAGCTTCTTCAATCGTGTTTCCACATTGGCCAATTCTAAAGTCTTTTCAAACTGTAACTTTTTTGCTGATAAGATTGAGAATATCAAAGAAGAAAAGAAGAAATATCTCCTTGACACTTATGCTTCATCTGTTATAATTTTTTTGAAAAATTAGGAAACGATTTTAAACCCAACCAATTTCGTAAATCCTTGACGCGGGGTGGAGCAGCCTGGTAGCTCGTTGGGCTCATAACCCAAAGGTCGGTGGTTCAAATCCACCCCCCGCTACCAATCCCATATTATCAAAAATATAAAGATGGAATGAGACATAATTTCTAAAGTCTATTGCTGTTCAACCATTTGATAGGCAGAGAAAAGGTAGGAACAATATTCGTTGACAAATAGCAGGGCTTCCAATAAATTTATGATATCGGAAGATAATCTATGGGAAGGAAAGTATTTACGGCATGCACGAGGGATTGTCCTGATGCGTGCAGGATCATAGCTGAAGTTTCCGATGGAAGAGTAACGGATCTGAAAGGGGACCCTGATCATCCCATCACGAGGGGATTCATCTGCTCGCGAGTCCGCAACTATCAGAATAGGTTGTACAGCGACGAGAGAATCCTCATGCCGATGCTTAAGGCGCGTGGAAGCTGGAAGAAAATCAGCTGGGATCACGCGATCTCGATTGCCGCCGAGAAGATCGCCGATGCCATTGAAAAGTTTGGAAACCTCTCTATCCTCAACTACCGTCACAGCGGCTCAATGGGCTTCCTGAAGATCCTCAATGATAGGTTCTTCAATCTCCTCGGGGGAGCCAGCTTCACTTCTGGAACACTTTGCGGAGGATCAGGAGGAGCCGGTCAGATTGAAAGTTTCGGATACAGGATCACCCATGCTCCTGAAGATATGCTCAATGCCAGACTAGTCATCATCTGGGGAAGGAATCCAGTAAACACCAATATCCACCTGGTCCCATTTCTGATCGATGTGAAGAAAAAGGGGGCGAAGGTCATTCTCATCGACTGCATTCAAACGCAGACAGCCTCCTTCAGCGATTTCTACATCCAGCCAAGACAGGGGAGTGACGGGTATCTGGCCCTCGGTGTGGCAAAGTACTGCCTGAAGCATGGAGAGATAGCGAAGGATTTCATCGAGGAGTACTCGGAAGGATTTCAGAACTATCTTGATCTTCTCGAAAGCCATTCCATGGATGATATCTCGACCAGGACCGGAGTCTCCATTGCCGACATCGAAACGCTCGGAGCTCTATACTGCATGAATCACCCCGCAGCCATCATCCTTGGGTACGGGCTCCAGAGAGTCTGGAACGGTTCCGAGATCTTTCGTGCGATAGATTCACTTGCTGTCATGAAGGGAAACATCGGCATTCCTGGCGGAGGGGTGACGCACGGGATGGATGAGTGGATTCATTTTGACAAAGAGATCGCCGGCGAGAGCTCTTCAAGCAGAAAAAGATTCCTTCCTCTCCCTTCGATCGGCGAAGCAATTCTCAGGACTCACGATCCTCCACTTAAAGTCGCGTGGGTGACGGGAGGTAACGTAGTGGCCCAGTCACCGGATTCCATGTCTGTCAGGAGAGCTTTCGAGAGCATGGATTTCGTCATCCTCTCGGATTCATTCCTCAACGACACTGCCGATGTGGCTGATCTCTTCCTGCCAACGACCACTTTTCTTGAAGAGGATGACCTTGTGGGAAGCTACTGGCATCACCATATCCTCGCAGTCAACAGAGTGATTCCTCCAGTTGGAGAATCCAGAACGGATCTCGAGATCTTTCAGTCTGTTGCCGAAAAGCTCGGCTTTGGAATCAATATGAGCGGGACGCCGGATGACTGGAGAGCAAAGGCGATACTCCATCTGGAGAAAGATGGCATAACGCTGGACAGGCTCCGGAGAGAATCGGTCAGATCACCCGTCATCCCGGATGTCCCCTATGCCAATGGAGACTTCAGGACAGCTTCGGGAAAGTTCATGTTTGCAGGAAATCTCAAACTTGATGCCATCCAGAGAATGGAGTATCCATATAAGCTCATCTCCTCAGGCGGGAAGATGGCGCACAATTCTCAGATCCTGGAATTGGATCAGATTGGCCTGCCCGACGTCTTCGCATCATCGGAAACACTCAAAAGAGAGAATCTAAAGGATGGGGACATGGTCTTCCTCGAATCGAAGGTGGGGAAGATTAAGGTGAGGCTAAGGGAGAAATTCGGAATAGGAAATGACGTTATCCTCTTCTACAGGGGAGGATGGCTTAAGAAAGGATGGGGAGTAAATGCTATCACGGAAAACATCGTATCAATGAAAGGGGAAAACGCATCCTTCTATGACACTTGCGTCCGCGTGAGAAGAGATCAATCATGAGGACCATTCCGAATAACCTTTCATATACAGCGTGCCGGCTTTTGCCTGCATGGATCGTCCTATCCATCCTTGTTATCAGCGTCATCTGTTCGGGTCCGCTATTTAGCCAGGATAATTTCAAGAGGAATGCCGCGATCCGCCACTTCAACGAGGGCGTTAGGTTCGAAAAGACAGGCGAGATTGGAAAAGCGATCGAAGCTTATGAGAAAGCCATTAATGCCGACCCTTATTGCCCTTTCCCTTTCCTGAATCTCGGGAGCGTTTACTTCAGCAGAGGAGACTTCCTTCTTGCAAAGTACTTCTATCTAATCTCCTTAAAGAATGATCCTTCCTACTCCAAGGCTAAAGAGAACCTGGAGATCTGTGAAAGACGGCTACCCAGTTTGCAGGGAGAGGAGTTGAACATTCTTGCATCCCGTTCTTTTTCCATGGGAAAACATCTTGCTGGAGAAGGGAAGTTCTGCGAGGCTGCGCAAGAGTTCATGAGATTTGTAGGGGGAATGCCGGATCAGTCGGAAGGTTATATTCACGCCGGGAAGGCGCTGCTGGGCTGCAAGCGATATTCACTGGCGGAACGGAATCTGACAATAGCCGCTTTGCTTTCGGAGATGGATCGAAATCTAATCCTACTCCTTGCGGAAGCTTATGAGGGAATGGGAGATATCAGGAGAGCCCTTCAGATGAACAAGATCGCCATTCAGAAAGGGGAGTATGAGTGGGAAGAAGAGATGGAAGAGGAAGAAAAAGCGAAGAGCAGCGTCGCGCAAGCGGAGGAAGATGCTGACAAAAGGATATTGGAAAAGATCGCCGATCTGGAGAAAAGGGTAGTGGATCTCCAGGCTATGGTTCTTAAATTCGAAAATCAGATTTCCGGATATCTTTCCTTCCTGAGCGAGAAAGGCAAAAGCGATCTCGAGGAGTTCATCTTCAACAGGATCGCCGAAGGAGTTGAGGAGAAGATAATCAGGGAAGAAATCGAAAAGGCTCTTCAGATGAACATCTCTGGATTGAATTTTGACAACGGTTCGGTAGAGATCACACTCCCTCCTGGCTGGTACCAGGCTTCCGAAGAAACAAAGCCCGGCTCTCCTTTCGCTGTCTTCAGGAAATGGCCAGGAGATTCCCAGCTTGCCTTTTACGCAATTGATGCTCAAGGCGAAGTCGGCTCTATTACACTCGGATCCGGGAAGCCGGGCAGAGCGGGCGAAGCCTTAAACTATATTGTGGAAGCAGGAAAGAAACTTGCAGGTGCGCAGGGAACCGATGCCGTTGTTGCCAATCAAGCAGGCGGATTCTCAAACGCAGATTATGTTGCCTCTTTCGATGTTTATCATGACGCCGGTGATAAAGGTTCCGCTCCCGTGAGATGGTGGCTGTTCTATATTGAGGGAAGTCCGAATTTCTGCATGGCCGCAGGCATCGCTGGCTCCGGAGGTCTTGATGCCGAAGAGAAGGAAAAGATTCTTTCCGAAATGGAAAGAATCCTAGCTCATCTCCGATTCAACAGAGAGACATGGTCAAGAGAGGGAGGAATTTCGGGCTCATTACTCTATTTCCCATTCCCTCCGGAATATCAGGGAATGTCTCCATTCTCCGAAAAGGAAATGCCATGGACAGTGATTCAGGGTCAAGGCTTCACTCTTCTTCTTCCCCCTGGAATCATAGGAAAAAGACTCGATGCTTCTTCACCGCAGAGAACGAGAGCATCGATGGTGATGTGGTTCAGGGGCGGTTTCACAGATGCGAGCGGCAGGGAAGTCAAGGTTGGAGACAAGAACTACTCGGGATACATGGACATCCTGGATTTCGATTCAAGGGGGAAAAGTCATGATTATGTTTCTGGAAGGCCGTCCCCGGCACCACCTCCTCCTGACACTGAGGCAAAACTCATCTCCGGAGAGGACTACACGGAAATTGCCAGAGAAACTGCAGGAGCCGATACTTCATGGGTAGGGAAGTTCCAGGGAAAGGGATTTTCAGGAAAGTGGCTCATCTTCAGAATGTCATTCGATAAGAAAGCACTGGAGTTCGGGTTTCCGATCCTGAAAGGGGAGGATTCTTCTTCTCTGTTCTGGATCCCGACGACGTTTCGAATGGAGGGGTTGCCTCCAGCTTTTCCGCCCGAGGACCCTGCGGAGAGATTCAAGATGACTTTTAAAAGAGCGTCTCCTTCAGAAAAGAGCGTGCCTCTTGGAAAGGAAGGTGAATTCATTACTCCCGATTTTGCCATCGATGTTCCAGCAGGATGGAGAGTTTCCCTCAATTACAGGAGCGTCGATGGCTACCCCATAACCCTCAAAGAGTATCGGAAGAACTCGACCATAAAAATCCTGAAGCTCAAACCGGGGAAGGGACTCGATGTTGCCATGAAAGAGGCCCAGGAATGGATTTGCGGAGGTTGTTCATTGACCTGGGCTCCCCTTGAGAAACCGAAAAAGCATGGAGCAAGAAAGGCCCTTCATGCATCACTGGAAAAAAAGGAAGCGGAGTCCATAAGAATAAAAACAGTCTATCTCTTCGAGAATCAAAAGGACGATCTATTTGTGGCTCACGTGGAACTGGCGGATGGATGGGATGCCTCCATCGGTGAGGAAGCGAAGATGGCAGTCTCCTCTCTCTTTTTCAGCAAATAGTTTTTCCTTCTCGATGGACATTGTACAGATAGCCCAAATTCAAGGACATTAAGAAGTTGCCTATCAGCAACTTTCACTATACAAGGTTAGAACAGAATGGATTTAACTCTATTGCAGCTTCTTGATTACCCTGTCGATCTTCCTCAGCAGGTTTTCCATCTTTGTGGAAGCTGTTGCCGAGCATCCCTGGAAAAGGGAGTCCCCGCTTAAAGAATTTGAAGCAGAGTCGATACTGACCTGCTTCGTTCCCGATGCTGCGGGCATAGGATTCGAGTCAGAATCTGTCCCAGAATCTTTTTCTCGCACAAGGATTGGAGGAACTGGAATTGGTGATATAGGAGAAGCAAGATACTTAATGTCCAGTTGCAGATATACGGGCTTAAAGGATTCTCGCTGTTCGATTTCTCTTATGGGACCGTTCACCTGGGAAAGAATAAATGATGGAATGAGAAAGATTGAACTGAAGGCAACATATAATAGAATCTTATATCTCATAAATGCCTCCCCATCAATTTTTAAAAATAATATATAACAAGAGGGAGTTCGAATCAACAACTATTTTTTTAGGCTCTTTTCAAGTTCCTTCAGGAGAAGGTTTAACTCCTTTTGCTCCGGTGCAATGTTTTTTGCTTTCAAAAGTGTTTCATAAGATCGATCAATCCGTCCGGTTCTGAAATAGGCAAGGCTGAGAATGTACAAGGTTGCGAAATGATCATCCTTTGCCCTGTGTGCTTTTTCTAAGTATTCTATGGCTTTTAGTTCCTGACCATCATCCATGTAAAGTCTTCCAAGATTGAAAAGGGCATCATGGTAATTTGGACTTATGTCAATCGCTTTTCTGAATGCTTCTTCTGCCTGGAGTCTATCTCCCGTCACGCGCAGGACAAGGCCCATGTTGTTCAGGGCTTCTTTATAATGCGGGTTTATCTTGAGGGCTCTCCGGTAGTGGTAAAGTGCCCCCTTGCTGCTCTCTTTCAGTGCGTAAACGTTACCGAGGTTGTAGAAAGCCTCTGCGTAATCCTGTGAGATGGAAATTGCCATCCGGTATGCATGGATCGCACGGTCGATCTCTCCCTTCTCATACAGGATATTGCCAAGATTGAAGTATGCAAGATCAAAGTCAGGGTCCAATCTAATGGCTTCTTCGCATTCCCTCCGAGCAGCTTCGATCATCCCTTTCTTTTCATAAATCGAACCAAGGTTACAATGGGCTGTACTGTAGCCGGGATAGATCTCCAAGGCCGTCATAAATTCTTTTTCGCTTTTTGCCAGATCCCCTTCATGCATCAGGATATTTCCAAGGTTGTTGTGCGCTTTCGCGCTCATCGGAGTGTTCTTTACCGCTGATGTGAAGAGCTCTTCCTCATTCTTCCAATCCTGATTTCTAAACAGAGTTCTTGGCACGGCAAATAAAAGAATAACAGCAAAAAGGAAATAGAAATATTTTTCCTTCCATCCTCGCTTAAGGATAGGACCCAGAACAGGCGAGAGAAGCAGTGCAAGAAACATGAAGAAAGCCGCCGATGGGATATAGAGATACCTCTCAGCCATGATGTTCCCTATGGTTAGAAAAAAATTGGAGATGATGGATATAGTTGCAAGATAGAAAGAAATAGGGATGAAGAAAAGAGATTTCTTCTGATAGAGAAGGAAAACCGCTACGAGTAAGGATATCAGCAGAAGAAGCGAAATTCCTCCAGAAACAAGAGGAATGGCACCTGTAAGTGGAATCTCGTTGAAGGAATAGTCAACGGAAAGATGGAGAGGAAAGAAGAGAAGCCCCAGATATTTCATGAAGACTCTAGATGCACCGAGGAACCTCTCGGAAAAGGAGGCGTGGGCCAGGGGGTTGTCAAGAAGGATGGGCTTCTGTGATCCTATGGGAGAGCCAAAGACGAGTGATCTGATCAGGAAGTAAAAGGCGAGAATCAGGATGATCCCGAGCAGGGTCCATCTATACTTTGAAATCGTCTGCATCAAATTGCTATCGTTTTCTTTTTTTCCTTTGAACATGAGGAGGAGAAAAATAACCAGAGGAAAAGATGCGGCCATCTCTTTGGATAGCAGGGCTAAGAAGAATGCCATTAGAGATGCAAGATAGAGGAGAAAAGATATGGCCCCCTGTCTTTTCAACGAACCCAGAAAAGCGAGGAGCGCCAGGAAGAAGAAGAGGAAAGAAAGAAGCTCAGCCCTTCCGACGATCCCGATGACGACTTCCGTCTGAACGGGATGCACAGCGAAGATGATGGAGCAGAGGAAAGCTTCTTTCATCCTCTGGAAGATGCTGATGAAGAGGAAAAAAAGAAGAGAGGCATTGATAGCATGAAGCAGAACATTGGTGGAGTGATAGGAAAAGGGGTTTAACCCCGAGAAATAATAATTCAAGGCAAATGTGAAAATGGCAAGTGGGCGGTAAAAGCCCGTCTTTACGGAACCTTCTTCCCCCCAGTAATCGCTCGCGAAGATCTCCGGAACGTTCTTGAGGCTCTTGATGAGAGGGTTCTGCTTGACGATGATGACGTCGTCGTAAAGAAAGTCGTATTTCATGCAATTCCAGTAGATGGAAAGAGACGCGGGAATGATAATAATGGCGAGGAGAGCGAGCTTCAGAAAGGGAGTCTTAGCTTTCTCATAAACAGACATTTCATTTCATGAAGAGATGGGCAAGGAAAGTTACCACCCACAGGATTGCGGACACGATGAGGATGGAAAGCAAGAGCGCGAAGTTCTTCGGCCAGACCAGGGCTCTCATCAGCGGGTGAAAATAGGAGATGGCCAGGACAGTCACAACGAAGAAGAAGAAATTGCTGAGGAGCAATATGAAGTACTTAGCGGCCTTTCTGGTCAGGCTTGTTTTTTCTTCCATGCGCGCTCCTTTCCAAGATAATTCTTATTGATAATAGCACTGCTGCTTCAGGAGATTCAACCGGCTTGATACAAAAAGGGAAAAAGATCTTCGAGCTCCTCGAGGTTCTCAATGAGAGCATCGGGGGAGGCTCTTTCGAGTTCCTCTTTCGAGTTCGAACCGCTTGTAATGCCGACTACCTTTATCCCGGCCCGCCGGGAAGTTTCAATATCGATCGTCATGTCTCCTACGTATACCACCTCGTCCTTTCGAAGGCGCATCTCTTTGATTGCCATCTCCACCATCCCCGGGTCGGGTTTCGCCTTGGGGGAATCATCCGGGCCAAGGATAACCTTGAAATACTCATAGATCCCCCTGGACTTCAGGATCTCTGATGTGAAATACGAAGGTTTGTTGCTAGTGACGGCCATAAGATATCCCTTCCGCGCGAGGGAGGGGATTACCTCTTTCACATTGGGCATGAGCTTTGTCTTTTCGAGAAAGACGCTGCCGTATTTCTCGCGGAAGATTCTTATTCCTTCCTTCACGTGTGCATCACCAATCGTTTCTGCTATCAGGACTTCAAGCCCTCTTCCGACTATCTTCCTGACCTCTTCGAGCGTGAAAGGAGCCAGATTGAAGCTCTTCCTTGTGTGGTTGAGGCTTTCCATGATTGGTGCGTAAGAATCAATCAGCGTCCCATCTAAATCGAATATGATTCCTTTGATCCTGTTCTTATGAATGGTGTTTCTCCAGAAAAGTTTCATTCCTTGAAAGGCCACTTTGCCTTCTTCAGAAGCCTCTGGTGCGTCTTGAGATTCATCTTTCCCTGGTTGCAGTTATTGCATCCCTGAAACGTCTTGAACTTGACGCGGTAGGCACAATCAATGGAGGGGTACCAGATATGATATTTCCAGCAGTAAAAGTCGTCCTCTTCGGATTTGTAAGTACATCGCATAATCATGATATGTTAAAATTTTTTAAACTAACAATCCCATATTATAAGCGTTGAAAGGGAAAGCGCAACCCGCATGAAGTTATATTTATTTCGAGGAGAAGAGCCAGGATCATCTACTTTGAGTTATTAAGGAATATTTCCGTTTCTTCTATTATAATGACTTGCGAAACTGGCTAAGATGTGATGCATAGAAACGATTTCAGAATAAGGTACATGAATCAGATCCTCTTCCGGGGGATCGGTGAAGAGGGGCAGGATAAGATTGCAGAAGGGAGAGTTTGTATCGTCGGGTGCGGTGCCCTGGGAACGATGGTGGCGATTGGTCTTGCGAGGGCTGGTGCGGGACACATCAGGATAATAGACAGGGACTTCGTCGAGTTGAAGAACCTGCACCGACAGGTCCTCTTCGATGAGGAAGATGTTAGAAAGATAATGCCCAAGGCTGCAGCTGCGGAGAAAAAGCTCAGGAAAGCAAATTCGTCCATCCATGTCGAGGGGATAGTTTCGGATCTGAATCATCTCAATGCGGAGGAGCTCCTAAAGAATATTTTGGTGATCGTGGACGGAACGGATAATTTCGAGACACGATTTCTGATCAACGAGTTTTCAATAAAACATTCCATCCCATGGATCTATGGAGCTGCCGTCGGGAGCTATGGTTTGACGTTAGATGTCCTTCCGGGGGAAAGCCCCTGCCTGAAATGCATCTTCGAGACTTCTCCCCCTCCAGGGCTTCTCGCCACATGCGACACTGCGGGTATCGTCCCATCAGTGACGAGTGTCATAGGCAGCATCCAGTGTGTGGAAACGCTGAAGATCCTCTCCGGTAATGGTGCCAAGCTCAACAGATTCATCACAGCGATAGATGTTTGGGAAGGAACCTTTCAAAGGATCAAGCTTGTTAAAGAGAGACATGATTGTCCGGTATGCGATGCAAAGGTTTTTCCGCTGCTGGCTGGTGAAGGAATCTCTTTAGGGGTGAATCTCTGCGGGAGGAATTCGGTGCAGATCCGCTCCGGAATGCACTCCACTACGATAGATCTTCTCTCGCTCAAAGAGAAAATCCAGAGAATAACCAGTGTTTATTACAATGGATTCCTGCTACGTATGAGTCTTGAAGGATTTGAGGTTACCGTCTTCCCGGACGGGAGAGCCATAATTGGCGGGACAGATGATCCTGTTCGCGCGCGCTCCATCTACTCCAAATACATCGGCAATTAACTGCGAAATAGAAGGAATTGTTCGGCCCAAAAGACCGGCCCATCTTCCAGTCGTCCTGACTCGTCGTGAAGTTGTAAGTACTACCATGATCTATACGCATGTCCTCAATCAATGCGCAAGAGAAGTGCCAAGTCCGATGGATGAGGAAAAAGATAACCCATAGTTGCAAGTATATCCATGTTAAGTGCATTTAACCAGAAGGGAAAGTATGTACAAGAAGGGAACAGTTTCTATTCTTTTCATAATTCTAGGTTTCGCCATAGGTTGGTTTTCACATCTCAAGTTAAGTGAGATGCAATGGCAGGACTATCTGCTTGCAAATTGGCTAGAACGAGCAGGATTTCATGCCAATGCTCTCAAGCTTTTACAAGATCAAAATTTTGATCGACTCAAAAGCTTGCTTTTATTGCGTGAAATGCTATTTCTAGTGCTAAAGGTGCACAGCGTGCCTTGTAACACCGAATCCAGCGGGATGAAAGAAGCCCACACAGATAAAGCCCAAAAGTCTGTTAGCCTGAGGCAGGTTGTAGCGGCGTAAGCTGCTGCAATGGAGCATGCCTGACAATGCGTGGCCAGAACCCATCCCGGGCCAGCGGGCGAACTGGCAGACCGTACCGAAAGGGAACGCAGATGCAGCGCCGTCATGCAGCATCTACAGGAATTGATGGGAGAGTGGATGGACAGGGATGCCGAGCCGCTTGTGCAACGGCGAAGGCAGCAACGGTGAAAGAAAGAAGGGAGAAGACGTCACCGTATCCCTCGGCGTGTCAGCGACGGTATGTCAGGAAGGAGGAGGTGCTAACAAGGGAGATCCAGGGTGCAGGTGGAACTCGAACCACTTATGGCAGCTTCTATAAGGGAGAAACCCGAAAGGGAGTTGAGGCATTCCTGGAAGTCGGAGGGGCTCATAAGCCTGAGGATGACAGGGACAGCAAAACCCTGTCGGAGGGTAGGAGCCCTGCTTCAGTCGGAGTCTATTCTTGTGAGGAAGGACTGGTGACTGCCAAAGGGGAAAGCCCTTTGGCTCAACGCACCCATAGAAAGGTTCAGGTACTCAAGGATAGACTCCATACAGCGGCCAAGAAGGACACGAAGCGCACGTTTGGAATCCTGTACGACAAAGTGTGTCAATGGGAAGTGCTCTGGACAGCATGGATAAGGGTTCAAAGTTCATACTGAAATCCAATGGCAAGCTCAGCATCGATGCTGATATCAAATCCTTCTTTGACACCATTGATCATGACTTACTGCTCAGTCTTGTCCGACGCCGAGTCCGGGACAAATGGATTTTGCGCCTGATTCGATGGTGGTTAAAGGCAAAGATATTGATCGGGATAAAGTGTTAAGAGCACAGGAAGGGACGCCGCAGGGAGGGGTTCTCTCTCCTCTTCTGGCGAATATCTACCTGCATCCTCCGGACAAGTACTGGCAGGAGAGACATCAAGACACCAAGCTGGTACGGTACTGTGATGATAAGGATCGCAGCAGGAGCTTCTGCTACGGTTTTCCAACGCAGAAAGCGATGAAGCGTGTGAGGGAAAACCTCACGTACGGTTTGATGAGGGGGTGGTGGAAACGGGTCGATGGAAATCTCTAAACGGGCACGAAGCTGGAAACGGCGGACACAGTCAAGGGATATCCTGCACGGCACTGCGCCACTGCTCCACTCGACAAAAATGCAAAATGAATTTGCAAACTTTGCATTTAAAGAAAAAATTGATAAATGGATATGAATATCAGTTATGTTCTTTTACCTCCTTTTATGTCGCCTGCCCCTGGATCGACTCGCATGTTGACAAGATTTTTCTTATATAGTATAAAACAAAAAGTTTGTTTTGCTTCTTTGCCACTTATGGGAGGAGGCTCTGTGCACCGGATGAAAGCCGTTTCTGTTCAACCTTCTCAATCCTACATCACTCCCATCGAGAATCCGACCGACAAGATGGTAACCTTAG
>JBFMGF010000109.1 GCA_040752675.1 Acidobacteriota bacterium | reverse complement strand
AAGTAGGCTTAGACTTGTCTCTTTAGGAACACGAAGCTTTGGCCCGTGATCGATTATGAAACATCTTTTCGAGGGTACCATGGCGAGTATGTTAAAAAATTTTTCGAAGATAAAAACTGCTTGTTAATCTGGAATCGAAAAGGAAAGAGCAGCTCACCTTTCACCCGGCCATCGATTCTTCCCCCTGCTGGTCTCCCACGGGGCGAGAGATCGTTTTCACCTCGGATCGCAGCGGTTCCCCTCAAATCTACATCATGGAGGCTGAGGGAACCAATGTTCGCCGATTGACGTATGAAGGCTCCTACAATGACTCCGCCGCGTGGTCTCCCCGGGGCGACAAGATCGCCTACGTCTCTCGACGGGAGGGGACGTTCGCCATCTATCTTTATGATATGAATCGGGGAACATCGATCCGATTGACGACCGAGAGAGGAAATCATGAGAATCCTCGCTGGTCCCCTGATGGAAGGCATCTCGTATTTGCCTCCAACAGAAGAGGCTCTTATGATATCTTTTCCGTGAACATTGAGGGAACGGATCAGAGGCAGCTCACCTTTCTTGGTGGTTGCTACACGCCGGACTGGTCCCGGTGATCAAAAGAGTGGAGTTTCATGATTCCTCATATTAATGAAATCTATCAGCTATTGCAGGAGATTCATTAGTTTGCGGAAACCTTTCGCTCAGAAGCGAAAGATTTCCCATCGCGAGCATAAATGGAGGGATGACATATTAGTTTCTCGCACAATTGCGGCAGATGGGTACCCATGGTTCGCGTTGATCGCAGGAAAAGACGAGGTGATTTCCCCGGCGAGGAAATCACCTCTCGGGCTCGCTCTCCCTGGCTTCGCCAGGGAACCATGCCTGCTCGCCCTCACGACGCTTTTCGCTGCGATCCAACGCTCACCATTCCCTCAAGGTGTCACAGTTCGATGGAAAATAAAATCATGGAGATATGGCAAACACTTTATTTTGAGGAGGACATGAAAGTATGAAAAAAGGACACATCGTATGGGCCACTTTTCTTGTTCTTTTGCTCTCTCTTTCTCTGCTGGGCTCGTGTGCGAAAAGGATGAAAAAAGAACCGGCGGCGCTTCCCGAGGAGGCCATTCCAGCACCAGCCGTGGAAAGCAAGCCCTCTGAAATTCCCGAGGATGTGAAGGAGACCTGGACAGTTTCGCCAGGCAAAGAGGAAGTTCCAGAAGTGATTTCGATCGATGAGCTCAACCGGCAGAAGATTCTGATGACTGTCTATTTCGATTTCGATAAGTACGATCTGAGGTCAGACACCATCGCCACCTTGAAGGAGAATTCACGCTGGCTTCAGGAGCATTCCCAGTATAAGATTCTTCTGGAAGGACACTGTGACGAGAGGGGAACCATCGAGTATAATCTGGAGCTGGGAGCCAAGAGAGCTAACGCTGTGAGGAACTATCTCCTCAACCTCGGTCTGAACGCCGTTCGTTTCAAGATCATCAGTTATGGAGAAGAGAGGCCTGCTGACCCCGGTCATGGTGAAGAAGCTTGGGCGAAGAATAGGCGCGTCGAATTTGTCATAGAAGAATGATAGGGGGTGACCATTGAAAAGCAAGATCGTCTTTATTCTGTTGATGGCGGTTCTCCTTTTCTCCTCGTCCTGCATCACGGCGAAACAGTTTGAGATGCTGCAGACGGACATCGCGGGGATTCAGGAGAAGGTGACCAGACTGGAAAAGGAAGTTTCCTCGACTCATGCAGCCGTGGAGGGCATCAACGATAAGATCAAGAACCAGGCTCAGATGTCCCAGTCGGAGAAAGCCGACGTTCAGCTCAAGATCGACTCCCTCAGCGGGGATATTCAAATCCTTCTCGATCGCCTCACGGACACCAACCACAGGATATCGATCCTTTCTCAGGAGATCCAGGCCACGAAAGATCTGTTCCGGACGATGCCTCCGGGAGTTTCTCCTCCCCTGGCTGGTGAAGGGACACCTCTTTCCTCGGAAGGTGCCGCGGCTCCTCTGAGCCAGCCCGAGGAGCTGTTCAAATCCGCTTATGCTGACTATTCCAAGGGGAATTACGCCCTCGCCATTTCCGGGCTCCGCGAATACATCCAGCGATTCCCCAAAAGTGATCTGACCGACAATGCCCAGTACTGGATCGGCGAGTGCCATTACAGTCAGGGGGATTATCAAACGGCGATCGAAGAATTCGATAAGGTGATCGAGAATTTCCCCGATGGAGATAAGGTACCGGGAGCTCATCTGAAAAAGGCGTTTGCCCTTTTTGAATTGAACCAGACGGCCAAAGGAGTGATCCTTCTGCAGTACCTTATCAATCGCTACCCGAAAAGTGATGAGGCTCGCATCGCCAAGGACAAGCTGAAAAGCATCGGCGCCGGATTTTGATCATCCGGTGTTGACTTATCCACGACAATATTCTAATAATATTAAGTTTTCCATGGTCTCACAGGATTGTTGCTGGGGACTTTCCACGCCTGAAAGGCTCTGGAAGAACAACGATATGGTTTTCCATAGAATATGGAAATTTCTCAAAATGGTTCACGTTGGTTGCAAGGAAAAGCGTCGTGAGGGCGCACGCGCGACGAGAAAGGAGCGCATGTTTGTGCGCGCCGCCGAGTCTGTGAGGTGGCCGGAGAGAGGGGGCGTGGTTTTTTTGCGAAGCACAAAAGAGCGAGCCTGAGCGCCAAGAGATGATTTCCTCGCTGGGGAAATCATCTCGTCTTTTCCTGTAACCAACGTGAACCATCCTGTTCCTATTCGATGGGAAATGATTGAGAGAGATGGAGAGGAATCGTTCTTCACCAGGGAAAGGAGAATGAAGAAATGGCCACACATAAATCGGCAGAAAAAAAGATGAAACAGGACACCAGGCGCCGGATAAGAAACCGGACCCACCTCAGTCATCTGAGAACAAAGATCAAGAAGTTCCGGTCGCTTCTGGAACAAAAGGATATCTCTGCAGCTGAGAAGCTGTTTCCGGAAACGATCGCCCTGATCGATAAATCCGTTTTCAGAGGGATCATCCACCGAAACACGGCAGCTCGATACAAATCGAATTTGACGTCCCACCTTCGGCAATTATCAAAGAAAGTGAAAGAGAGCCGTTAAGGACGCGTCTCCTGTCCGGGCCCCGCCAGGGCAATGGATCCGGACATGACGAGCATGAGAAGATCCTGGAAGAGAATATCCAACCCAATCTTGGCCCCCCCTTGCGTATCAAAACAACCGCAGGAGATATCCAGCCCTCTGAGGAGGGCCACCGTGATGGCCATGATGAAGATCATGAGAAGAGCGGAGATCACTGTGGCAGCCCCGCGCACCCTGTAGCCAATGATGAGAAAGAGCCCCGCCAGAAGCTCCAACCAGGGAAGAGAGATGGCCATGATGTTTTCCGTCAAGACCGGCATGATCCGATAGTTGTGAATGGCCCTCGAGAAATCCGAGGCATGCGCGATCTTGTCCAGGCTCGCCCATATAAAAATCGCTCCGATGATCACCCGGAACAGGACAATGATGACCCGATGCGTGAGAAAGGTTTTCAGAAAAGTCATGGCTGTGGCCCCTCCTGCACCGGCAAGCCAGCGTTGACCCAATCCTCCCAACCTCCAAAGAAGATCTTGAGATTGGAATATCCTCTTTCGAACATGGCGAACGCCAGCTGAACGCTGGCCTCACAATCTGATCCGGAGCAATAAATGATGATCACCCTTCCCTCCGGCAAGAGGGTGGACAGGTCAGGGTGTTCTTTCCAATACCACCCATAGGGAACATTCACCGCGTCCTGGATGTGCCCTTCTTGATACTCTTCCACCTCCCGAGCGTCGATGAAGATGGCATCCTTCTCTTCAAAATGTTTCCTGGCTAGCTCCAGTTCGATCCATTCCGGTTCCTGAGGTTCGACTGCCCTGCTCTCTCGCACTTCACCACTTTGGCTTTGTTTCACGGGAAGGGGCTTTTTGATGATG
>JBFMGF010000108.1 GCA_040752675.1 Acidobacteriota bacterium | reverse complement strand
TATTCAAAGAACTTTAGAATCATTACACTAGAATAATGACATAAGCCGATGGTTTTCCCCTTCCGATGGACCGGGCCAGCCCTTGAGATAAGCCACCCCCATGTCAGATGAAGAAATACCAGAGAGTTTTTCCCGGCATAGCATGAAAGGATATGCTTGATGCTTCTGATATTAGACCTCTAAAAAGTGCTTGAGGGGAAACTTGGGATAAAATGCACAAAGTGCTATCATATATAATCAATTTTCTCTACGGCGCTTTTCGAAACAGCATTTATAAAGCAATGCTTCAGAAGGAGTAGTAGATCGATGAGCAGAAAAATCGTTACCATTGACGGCAATGAAGCTGCCGCTTACGTAGCGCACAAGACTAACGAAGTCATAGCCATCTATCCCATCACACCATCATCTCCCATGGGAGAATTGGCCGACGAGTGGTCCGCGAAGGGCGTGAGAAACATCTGGGGGACCATCCCCATCGTAGTTGAGATGCAGAGTGAAGCAGGAGCCTCCGCTGCCGTCCATGGCGCTCTCCAGACCGGTGCCCTTTCCACGACCTTCACGGCCGCCCAGGGCCTCTTGCTCATGATCCCCACCATGCACAAGATCTCAGGTGAGCTCACACCCACTGTGTTCCATGTCTCCGCAAGGACTCTTGCAACTCACGCCCTCTCTATCTTCGGAGATCACAGCGACGTCATGGACTGCCGCGCCACTGGCTTTGCAATGATCGCCTCCAACAGCATACAGGAGGTCATGGACACAGCCCTGATCGCCCAGGCAGCGACGCTGAGAACGCGAATTCCCTTCATTCACTTCTTCGATGGCTTCAGAAGCTCTCATGAAGTCCAGAAGATCGAGCAATTGAGCGAGGACGATATGAGAGCAATGGTTGATGAAGAAATTGTGAGGCAGCACCGCGCCCGCGCCCTTTCCCCGGACAACCCAGTCCTGAGGGGTTCCGCCCAGAACCCGGATCACTTCTTCCAGGCGCGCGAGGCGGTTAACCGCTTCTACCAGGCCTGTCCGACCATCGTTCAGGAGACGATGGATAAGTTTGCCAGAATTGTTGGGAGGCAGTATCACCTATTTGATTACTTCGGCGCTCCTGATGCCAGGAGAATCATCATCCTCATGGGTTCCGGAGCGGAAGCGGCCCATGAAGCGGTCAATCACCTGATTAAGAAAGGAGAAAAGGTCGGCATCCTGAAAGTGCGCCTCTACAGGCCTTTCTCCACAGAGCATTTCCTGAAGGCACTCCCCGAAACGGTAGAGTCCATTGGCGTTCTCGACAGGACGAAGGAGCCGGGAAGTGCTGGTGAGCCTCTCCTTCAGGATACGATCACTGCCATCTACGAAGGGATGCAGAGGAATATTTCTTCCCTTCCCAAAATTCCTAGGATTATTGGTGGAAGATATGGGCTTTCCTCGAAAGAGTTCACACCAGCCATGGTCGTGGCGGTCTTCGATGAGCTCAAGAAGGACAATCCGAAGAATCGATTCACCGTGGGCATCGTTGATGACGTCACTTATAGCAGCCTCGACTATGACCCCGATCTCTCCACAGAGAGCGACGACGTTTTCAGGGGGATGTTCTTCGGCCTGGGATCGGATGGAACGGTGAGCGCGAACAAAAACTCCATTAAGATCATAGGCGAAGAAACTGACAACTATGCCCAGGGCTACTTTGTCTACGATTCCCGCAAGGCGGGCACTCTAACAGTATCGCATCTCCGGTTTGGTAAGAGTCCCATTCATTCAACCTATCTCGTGAGCAAGGCGAACTTCATCGCCTGCCACCAGTGGGTTTTCCTCGAACGGTACGACATGCTGAAGTACGCAATCCCAGGAGCAACCTTCCTTTTAAACTCCCCTTATCCGCCCGACCAGGTTTGGGACAAGCTTCCAAGAAAGGTGCAGGAAGACATTATCGGGAAGAAATTGAAGCTTTACTGCATTGATGCTTATAAGGTCGCAAAGGATACTGGGATGGGTGTCATGATCAACACAATCATGCAGACCTGCTTCTTCGCAATATCAGGGGTTCTTCCGAAGGATGAGGCCATCGAGAAGATCAAGGATTCAATCAAGAAGGCCTATGGAAAGAAGGGGGACGCCATCGTCCAGATGAACTTCAATGCCGTCGATCAGACACTGGCCAATTTACACGAGACCAAGTATCCCGACAGGGCGACGAGCATGATCGAGCTTCCTTCCGTCGTTCCCGAGGAGTCGCCAGAATTCGTGAAGACGGTTGTCGCCAAGATCATTCAGAGAAGAGGGGACGAAGTCAGAGTTAGCGAGATGCCGGTCGATGGCACCTTCGATACTGGAACGACGCAGTGGGAGAAGAGGAACATCGCACTCGAGATCCCCGTCTGGGATGAGAACATCTGCATCCAGTGCGGAAAGTGCGCTCTTGTCTGTCCTCATGCCGCCATCAGGTCAAAGGCCTACCAAGAGAAGTATCTCAAGGAGGCTCCGCCGACCTTCAAGTCGATCCATTACAAGGGGAAGGAGTTTCCGGAAGGATACCGTTACACCATCCAGGTGGCACCTGAGGACTGCACCGGATGCAGTCTCTGCGTGGAATACTGCCCGGTTCATGATAAAAGCAACCCGGAACACAAAGCGATCAACATGCAGTTCCAGATCCCTCTGAGAGAACCGGAGAGGATCAACTATAAATTCTTCCTGAGCATTCCGGAAACAGACCGGCGCTTGATCAAGGTCAACACCGTGAAAGGTTCACAGCTCCTGCAGCCTCTATTCGAATATTCCGGAGCCTGCGCCGCTTGCGGTGAGACCCCTTACGTGAAGCTGATGACACAGCTTTTCGGCGACCGCGCCGTCATCGGTAACGCTACGGGATGCTCATCGATCTATGGCGGAAATCTTCCGACCATTCCTTACTGTAAGAATCCCGATGGGAGAGGTCCGGCATGGAATAATTCCCTCTTTGAGGATGCTGCGGAGTTCGGCTTCGGCTTCCGCCTCACACTCGATAAGCACAACGAGTATGCCCGCGAGCTTCTGCAGACATTGAGCAGCCAGCTTGGAGAAAGCCTTGTCAGCGGAATCCTGAACGCCAATCAAACGGATGAATCCGGCATCCACGACCAGAGGGAGCGGGTGAAGGAGCTCAAGAAGAAGATCGAGTCGATTAACTCCGATGATGCAAAGAACCTCATGAGCATAGCCGATACTCTGGTGAAGAAGAGCGTCTGGATCCTGGGCGGCGATGGTTGGGCTTATGATATAGGATACGGCGGTCTAGACCACGTAATCGCCTCTGGAAGGAACGTCAATATACTTGTGCTCGATACGGAAGTCTACTCGAATACGGGTGGGCAGCTCTCCAAGGCAACGCCGAGGGGAGCCGTTGCGAAATTCGCCGCGGGCGGCAAGCCAGCTCCAAAAAAAGACCTGGCGATGATCGCAATGGTCTACGGTACCGTCTATGTAGCTCGCGTGGCGATGGGAGCCAACGATGCTCAGTGCTTGAGAGCCTTCCTCGAAGCCGATTCCTACAATGGGCCATCACTTATCATCGCCTACTCGCATTGCATCACTCATGGCCTCGAGATGGCAAAAGGGATGGAACAGCAGAAGAGGGCAGTCGAGTCAGGATACTGGCCACTCGTTCGCTTCGACCCGCGGCTCATCGCTCAGGGGAAACCCCCTCTCCAGCTCGACTCCAAGGAGCCGAAAATCCCACTTGAGGAATATACTTACAGGGAAACCAGGTACAGCATCCTCCAGAAGAACGACCCGGAAGCAGCGAAGCAACTTCTGAAGCAGGCTCAGGAAGATGTCCTGACGCGCTGGAAGCTCTACGAGCAGATGTCAAAGATGGATTGGAGCTCCCTGAAGAAGGTGCCAGAGCTTCAAAAATAAAAGCAGCTGCTCTGGAAGAGTCCTGCAAGATTGAGGCTCTATGAAGAATATCCCCGGGGAGGACGATATAAAGAATCACGTCCCTGATGTTAAGAGGATAGAGATCTTTTCCTGGTGCCTGTATGATTTTGCCAATTCATCCTTCACGACCCTGATCGTCACAGTTGCCTACGCCGTGTACTTTAAATCCTATGTCTGCACTCCCGCGAAAGGGGATTTCTTCTGGGGGCTTGCTTTTTCAATATCGATGCTCTTCGTTGCGCTCACTTCTCCCATCTTCGGCGCCATGGCGGACTTCTCCGCACAGAAGAAGAGATATCTGATCTATTACACTCTGGCCGCTGTCATCTGCACCGCCCTTCTCTTTTTCGTACAGAAGGGAAACCTCCTTTCCGGAATCATCCTATTCATCATCGCCAACATCGGTTTTGAAGGCGGGTATGTCTTTTACAACGCCTTTCTAACCGAGATCTCCAGAAATGATAATATTGGAAGGATCTCCGGCTATGGCTGGGCGGCAGGATATGCAGGTGGGCTTCTCTCGCTTCTCATCGCCTCTCCCCTCATCAAAGAAGGCCTCGGAGAGGAAAACATCCTGAATTTCAGGTTGAGTTTTCCCGTTGTCGCACTCTTCTATTTTGTCTTTTCTATTCCCATCTTTTTATGGATCAGGGAACGCGCCCTTCCCTTCCCTCTTCCACCCGGCGAAAACTACGTCACGGCAGGGTTCAGGAGGCTCTCATCAACACTCAGCCACATTAGAAAATACAGAGAGGCTGCAAAGTTCATCGTCGCGAGTCTCATCTACACGGACGGGATGACGACGGTCATCGTCTTCAGCTCCATCTATGCCGTGACCACACTTAACTATACTATGAGAGAAGTGACCCTTCTTTTCATCGCAACGCAGTTCACCGCTTTTGCAGGAGCTGCTCTCTTCGGACATCTCCAGGACTGGATAGGTGGGAAGAAAGCGATCAATCTGACATTAATCCTCTGGTGCGTCGTATGCGCGGCGGCTTATCTTGCGACGACGAAGCTCCAGTTTTTCATCATAGCGATGATCGCAGGGCTCGGGATGGGGTCCAACCAGTCGGTCAGCCGCAGCTTCATGGGGCTCTTCATACCGAAGGGACGGGACGCTGAATTTTTCGGATTCTACATCCTTTCTGGAAAATTCGCATCCATCCTTGGCCCAGTT
This sequence comes from Acidobacteriota bacterium, assembly GCA_040752675.1. Taxonomy (NCBI): domain Bacteria; kingdom Pseudomonadati; phylum Acidobacteriota; species Acidobacteriota bacterium. The sequence continues at coordinate 8,639 of JBFMGF010000108.1, read as the reverse complement.
CTCTTCGGCTACATCTCATCGGCCACGGGGAATCAGAGAATTGCAATCCTCTTCGTTACGCTCTTCTTCCTGCTGGGACTTATCGTCATGGCTTTCGTCAGCGAGGAGAAAGGCATACATGCCGCCAAAAGCCAATAAAAAATTTCATAATTTCGGAATTTTTTCTATAATTATCCGTAATTATAACAGGTTTTTTTATGGTGGATGATGAAAGCTCCATCATCAGGAAGTGCCAGAAAGGTGCCACGGAACCTTTCAAGGTTCTTGTCGATCGATACAAAGAGAAGGCGTACTTCTTTGCCCTCTCCATAGTGGGGAACTGCGAAGATGCCCACGATCTTTCCCAAGAAGCCTTCATCAAGGCTTACCGCTCTTTGAAATATTTCAAGATAGATTACAAATTCAGCAGCTGGTTTTTCAGGATTCTGAGAAACCTCTGTATCGATTTTCTCAGACAGAAGAAGAGGAAGAAAGAGAACTCGACGGAGGGTTATGGAGAGAGGCCGACGCGGGAGATCGTCGATATGACATATAGCCCTGATTCTTTCATGCAACGGGATGAGCTACGAATGTTGATATGGGAAGAGATCCAGAAGCTCAGAGAGGAGGAACGGGAGATCATGATCTGCAAGGACATCCACGGAATGTCTTACGAAGATATAGCCGCAGTAATGGAGATCCCCAAGGGAACTGTGGCCTCCACGCTTCACAAGGCAAGGAAGAAACTGAAGGAAAGACTGGCGAGGCATCTATAAACTTAATGATACACTATAGTCACTGTCTTTCTATAGGATAAAAAGATGGATTGCGTGAAGGCAGAAGATCAGCTGTCCGCATACATAGACGGCGAACTTTCCGACCGGGAAAGGATGGAGCTTGAAAGCCATCTTCAAACATGCAAGAACTGCCGGAAGGAACTGGAGGAGCATATGAAGATCAAAAAGATTTCGTCGAGCATAAAATTCGCCGAGCCTCCGAAAGAAATGATGGATAACTACTGGACCAGCATATCGGCGGGGATTTCAAGGGGAACGGGCTGGACCCTGTTCCTTATCGGCACGGTTATCCTTATAGCCTACGCAATCTATCAGTTCGTCATCGACAGGAGCATCGATGCCTTCATCAAGACCACCGTGGCTGCCGTTGTCATCGGGATCGTCATGCTCTTCGTTTCCGTACTCATTGAACGGCTGAGAGATCTTAAAACCGATCGTTATCGAGGAGTGGAGAAATGATCTTAGTCACTACAGATGAAATACCAGGAATGGAAGTCACTCAGGTTCATGGCATTGTTAAGGGAAGTTCAGTGAGAGCAAGACATATAGGTAAGGATATTCTCGCTTTCCTTAGAAACATGGTGGGCGGCGAAATTCAGGAGTACACGAAGATGCTGGCCGAAACGAGAGAACAATCCCTGGACCGGATGATCGAGCAGGCGGAAGCAATGGGAGCCAATGCGGTCATTTGCGTTCGTTTTGCCACTTCCCAGATCATGCAGGGAGCCGCCGAACTCCTAGCATACGGCACCGCAGTCACGGTCAGACCCAAATCCTCCTAACTCCATCGATCCCCAACACTGACAATTATTATATTGGGCATTACTCTCTCAATAGCCAAGGGGCGGGATGCCTCGGCTATAAGGCAGCATGCCAGATCTATTGAACATCTATAATTTTTAATCATAAAGTTTAGCGGGAGCTTGTCATGCGGAACCGCAGGCTGTATATTTTGATCAGGGGGCAGATTAGGAGCCTATCGTGATGGAGATCGATAATAACAGCATCGGTCTCAGGATCAGAAGAATCCGCAAAGAAGCAAAGCTTCGCCAGCGTGAGCTCGCCGCTCTCCTCGGAACAACACAATCTGCCATCCACAAGTATGAGCATGGAATCATTCCTGAACCGCGACGCCTCCTGAAGCTGGCAGATATCGGCCACACTTCGATTGAATGGATACTGACAGGCACGCACTGGGAAAACGGTTCAACCGGGAAGGAGCGGTTGACCCCGGATATCCTCGCCCTGGCCAAAGCCTTCAACAATCTTGACGATGAAAAGAGAAAAGTTTACAGGGATGCCATCGATATCCTCGAAGAAGCCGTCAGAGCCATCGAGAACAAATTGAAGCAGAAGCTCGAAGATGCCGACGCGTTGAAGATCGCCGAGGTCATCAAGACGCTTCCTAAGGATCTTCTCGAAGTTCTATCAGTATCTTCGGAAATTCACAGGGCCATCGAGAAGAAGATATTCTCCAAGCAAAAATCCAAACTCTCCAAAATAAGATCTTAGATGTAACAATCGATGGAACTCATCTCCTGCAAGCATCGATTTGCCCTTGTTATTCTCGGAATTATCTAAGTTTTAGATCCCGCGGCATCCTGGAACCGGTTAATGACAAATTGGCGATCGAGAAAAGCAAGAAACCATCCAGCGCGCGGCCCTCTTTCTTTTCCGAGAATGGAAAGATAGATCGCTTCAAATAGACCGTAAGGTTCCACGCCCTCTATCTCTTCGGCAATGGAATAGATGAGTTGATGGATCTCTTCCCCGCTTCTCCTGTCGCCGATCCTTTCCGCAAGTATCCTCAGAAACCTCTTTTGAGACTCGGAGAGACTCCCTGCCTCCTCCGGTGTCCTTTCCCGAACCTCGAACTTCACTTCCTCAGGAGCGAATTCCGCCAGCCATCTCTTTGCATAGATCATCCTTCGCTCGAGTTCTTCCCGATCGACCTGAAGATAGCCGCTTCTCCTGAGGATCTCTATGGCGTTGTCTATATCGAAATTGGCGATCTGAGCCACGACAACGATGTGTCGGAATGGGATGTCTATCGATTTGAAGCCGGCAGCCCTGGACAGTATGATGGCACGCTCATCCCTTCGCTTCGATTCAAGGTCATCGTACTCATCGATCAGAGAAAGGAGTGGAAGGCCTGGGTCGAATGCGATCGATTTGAGAGGCTTCGTCTTCAGAATCATGTAGCGGATGATCTCCGGTGGGACGACTGTAAGGACTTTCTCTATACTCAGCACATTTCCCTTGCTCGATGACATGTCCCCCATTCCCTTCAGACTGATCCATTCGTATGGAACCGGATAAGGAGGCTCGCCTTCAAAAACCTCTCTCATGATCCTTATTCCTGTGTCGTATGAGCCGCCCCTTGTGGCGTGATCTTTTCCAAAAGGCTCCACCGTCACTCCGAACAGCCTCCATCGCGCGGGCCAATCTACTCTCCATGTCAGCTTTCCTCCCCCACCCATGGGAACCGTTCCTGAATCGCCACATAGACAGGCATAGGAAACCGTTTCCTCTTCCTCCGAAAATGCCGTGATCGTCGTCTCGGTCATCCTTCCGCATCTGTTGCAGATGGGATTGAAAGGAAACCAGCTGCCCTCGAACTTTCTGCCCGTCATCTCCTCAAGTATCTCCATCAGCTTATCTCTTTTCTTCATCGCCTGGATAACTAGAGGGTTCATCATCTTGCTCTTATATACCTCGCTCGCTCTGTAGACCTTCAACTCTATCCTCAGCTGTTTCAGAGATTCAATGAAGGGAAGCAGGAAGTGCTCGGCATAATTGTTGTGCCTCTCGCAAGGACAAGGAATCTCGCTGAGAGGCTTTCCGACAAGGGGTTGATATTTCGCCTGATCAAGGAAAGGATAGACCTTCCTAAGGGGGTCGAAATCATCGGCTATGTAATGAAAATCAGCATCCACTCCTCGCTCCTTCAGGACGCGATAGATGGCATCGGCGGTTACGACCTCTCTCAGGTTACCAATGTGAATCTCTCCTGAAGGTGATATCCCGGTGCTCAGATGATATTCTTTTCTCTCGCTCAGGATCCTGTCGACCTCCTGATCGGCCCAGTGTTTCTTGATCTCCTCCGAAGTGCTCCTGCTCATCCTCTCGGCTACACCGATCTCATTGAAGCACATGTAGCAGATGGCGCCCTTCTCAGTATCCATCTTCTTCCACTCGTCAAGTTCTCCCAGGAATCTTCCACATCGGAAACAATTGGCCATTGGCTCCTCCTCTGAAATCCCCATCCTGCTCTATACTCATGCTGGATGGAGTGCAATCTTCGCACTTGCCTATTATAGCGTAATCCCTCCGAGCGAAAAGCAGGCTTCAAATAAAATCATTTTTGGATTATATTAGTTTCGAAAGGAAGGGTCATGAATATTGAGGAGCTCAAGATAAGAGAAGGGATGAGGATAGCCGTTATCGGGGGTGGTCCCGCAGGAGCCTTCTTCTCCCTTAAGGCACTGAGGCTTGCCAAAGAGAAAGGAATCAACTGCGAGATCATCATAGTTAACGGGAAGGATTTTCAGAGGCCGGGACCCTCCGGATGCAATATGTGCGCGGGGGTCATCTCGGAAACTCTCTGCAATAAGCTTGAAGAGTGGCACATCACAATCCCGCCAAGAGTCGTTCAGAGAAAAATCGATGGCTATCTCTTTGAAACAACATTCCTGGATTACCCGCTACTTCATCCCTTCCGTGAGAAGAAGATCGCAACAGTCTTCAGGGGAAGCGGCCCAAGACATCCTGCCGATATCAGAATAGAAAGTTTCGATTCCTTTCTTCTGAAGCTTGCAGAGAACCTGGGTGCCAGAGTCCTTAGTGCCCTTGTTCAAAAGATCAAAATGCCAGAAGACCGTTTCGGGAAGATCGAACTGCTCTGCAGTCGAGATTCGGAAAGGTTCACGATCGCCGCCGACGTCATGGTTGGAGCCTCGGGCCTCAACACGGTTCTCGCGGAGAAGTTTTCTGGACTTGGTTTCGGATACCGGCCTCCCAGATCTCTCAAGACCTGCCAGGCCGAGCTGGAAATGGATCCCGAGCAAATAGAGAAGATCTTCAAGAACAAGATACTCATATTTGCACTCGGGATCGAAAATGTCCGTTTTGCAGCAATGATCCCCAAGGAGCGGTATATCACTCTCTCCATCATTCCCAAAAGAGACGCCATAGTGGAAGACATCGAAAGATTCCTCTCTCATCCTCGCGTCAGAGCCAAGCTTCCTGAGAGCCTCGATTTCTCCCTGCGGAGATGTTTCTGCCTTCCAAAGATCAACGTCTCCCGCTGCCGCCGGCCTTATACTGACAGGGTTGTCATCATCGGCGATGCCAGCCTTTCAAGATATTATAAGAACGGCATCGAATCGGCTTTCCTGAGCGCCTCGCTCGCTGCGGATACTATTTTTCATCATGGATTCTCAAGAAAGGATTTCCGTCGATACTATTTCACACTCCTGAAACGAGAGATAGGCCACGATAATCGATACGGGCGCCTGCTCTTTGGATTCTTCAACATGATCTCCACCTTCGAATCGCTCACCAGGATTTTCCTCCTCGTTGCAAGCAGTTCCGAAAGAGGAAGATCGTCGCGGATCGCGAGGGACATCCTCTGGAATCTTTTCACAGGAAACATCCCCTATCGGAAGATCTTCGCAAAATTTTTCGATCCCATCCTGCAGCTCAAACTGATCAAAACTACACTTCTTTATCCATTCCTGAAAGAACGGGCGGCACTACCCATCACTGAAGATACCGGTTCGGAAAACAGAGTAACCATAGGCGAAAAGAAGCTGGGACCGCTGCAAAACCGCCAGACGGTAGCCATCATCGGAGGCGGACCGGCAGGAACAGGATTCAGCATCGCCCTGAAGAACTTTGCCGCCAGAAAGGGATTGGATATCAGAGTCATCCTCTACGAGGGGAAGAGATTTGCAGGTGGCAAGCACTACAACCAGTGCGTGGGAGTCCTCTCTCCCCCTATCGTGGAGATCCTCGAAAAGCAACTAGAAGTCCCCTTTCCACATCACCTCATCCAGAAAGTGATCGACGGCTACTTCTTGCACTCCGATTCCAGGAGCATCCTCCTCGAAGGGCACGATGAACCGTCCTTTGCTCTGAGAAGAATCACCTTCGACGACTATCTAACGAAGGCGGCTGCCGAGCGGGGGGTAGAAATAGTCGAAGCAAGGGTGACCGATATCGAGTTTCACGGCGATGGCCTCAGGATTTACAGCGAAACAGGAAGCGGCAAAGCAGATGTTCTCGTGGGAGCCTTCGGGCTTGACGAGGGATCCATCATGCTCATGGAAAAAGTGACGAGGTACAGAGCCCCTGAATATCTAAGCACGATTGTCACCAAAATCCATCCCGATGAAGAGTTCATGCTCAAATTCGGAACGAAGATCCATGCCTTCCTCCCCTCCATCAGGGAGATTGAGTTCTGCGGCATCGTGCCAAAGGGAAATCATTTGACCGTGATCATTGCCGGGAAGAACGTCACTTCGGATTCCATGGACAGGCTCTTCCGCCATCCTGAAGTGAGATCGGTCCTGCCGAAAGAACTGGATGAGATTGTGAAGGGGCTCTACTATTACAAAGGAAAGTTCCCTATCTCTCTGGCCACCGGCTTCTACAGCGACAGATACATCTGCATCGGCGATTCGGCGGGCCTCGTGAGGCCTTTCAAGGGGAAGGGGATTAACTCCGGTCTCATCACCGGTTATCATGCAGCCAGAGTGATGATCAATTACGGGATCTCCGAGCGCGATTTCAGATATTTCCGGGAGAGCATCAGAGAGATAGAGGACGATCTCTTCTATGGAAAGCTCCTGAGGAAGCTGACCTCCATCGGATCGAACTACAGGTTGCTGGACCCGGTCCTGAAGCTTGCAGAGAATGAAGGTTCCATTAGAAAGGCTCTCTTCAACTGCGTCTCAGCACATAAAAGCTTCAAGCATATCTTTCATGAATCGGTGAGCGGCAGGAATGTGGTGAAGGTCACACGCGCCCTTGCCACACATATCTTCTCATAGAGAGATCCGGGGAAACAGGGGTGATCCGTCCAGGCCTTTACTTTCTGATCTTGAACTTCTTGCCGAGTTTGTTCATCCTCTCGACAATCCCGCCATATTCCAGCTCATCATAACCCAGCATGGCAGGACCCGAGAAGCCTTGCATCCTGAGCTCCTGCGCTTTCCTAGAGGCGTTCATCCGCACATAATCCCAGTAAGGATGATCGAAGGCATCCGCCGGCTCAGTAAGGATCCCGTCGTGCACGCAGAAAGCCTGGGCGCTCACTATCGGAGGCCCATCGAAGTAAGAGACGGGGGAGTTTATCTTTACGGGCATGAGAGGCCCATTGTGGCTTCCCCGCATGAAGCCCGACACAAAGTGGGCAACGCTGAATGGAGACAGAACTTCTCCAGTGGCGGGAAAGGCTCCCTGAGTCCTCACTATCATGACGGGGTCGTCTTTCCCAGTATATTTTCCCGCGATGTTGTGGAGGCGAGTCGTGCTGACGGCAACGACCTGGTCTGCCTCGTCCCTCGAATGGATTGCTTCGATGACGAACCTCTGGTTGTCCCTTAGAAGAGCGGCAATGTCGTATGTTTCTTCGGGGGAATTAAGCTCAATCATTTTATCCCCCTTCGTGTAAGAGACATCCATGACGACGAACTTGAACCCGCTTTTCATCTTGGGACTCAGGATCAATCCAGCATTATGCATCGGGTCCGTGAAGGCAAGGAAGAGTGGAAGATTGTAGGCTCCTGGTTCAGTCTTGTCCGCCGCGAACATGATGAACGGTTCGTTCTGCCTCTCTTCGAATTCTATCTCAGCGACGGCCGGTCCCATTCCCTTGACATTGCCTGAGAAGGAATCCTTCAGAAGATCCTGACCTGCTCCATACAGACCCTGCTTCTTTGCAACCGCCGTCCCTGCGAGGAATGCATCCCAGGCAAGCTTGTGGATCTTACTATCCCCCACACCTCTCTTGTGCGAGAAAAGAATGGCAATGTCATCGCCGGTGAAGCTTATATGAAAATCGAGAACGACATCTTTCCCTTTCGTTTTCAGTATCCTCCTGACTTCCTCCACGAGCGCGTTGCTTGGCCTGATATGGCCACCGATACTTCCAATATCCGCCTTGATGATGCTTAATGTTGTCTTCATTCTGTCACCTCATTCATGAATTTAACCTTGACTTTTCGCCCCATGAAAGCTAATCTTCTAATAAAAATTGAGTATATTATTGAATAATAGATGGAATTTTTCAACTGAAGAAAAGTTTCTCTAACGCTCATTGCATGCGCAAGAGTTCTGAAAATGAAGAGATACATCATTTCCACCGCGCTGCCACTGTTTTCTCTTCTACTCCCGGTTATCTCCGCTTCGGATATTACAAGGTCAAAGGTCATCATTTTCAAGACAAGCCGCGGTGATGTCACGTTCAAGCATCTCGATCACGTCGAAGATAAAGGTGTCAGATGCATTGCCTGTCATCATAAGTACATCAAGGCGGAACCCGCCTCCTGCTCCATCTGCCATCCGCTGACGAAAGCGCAGGCATTCGAAAAGTTCTCGAATATCACGCTAGTGGATGCCCTTCACAAGCGATGCATCGACTGCCATAAACTCACCAAAAAAGGTGGCAGCCGAGAACAACCACCTGTGGCATGCAATGAATGCCACATCCAGCCGGCCGGCACAAGAAAATAAGGTTCTTCTCCAGATTAGTTGATATGAGCAAAAGCATTTTTAACAACTAAAGAAAAATATTCAAGATCATGATACCCGTAAGCCTTTCGTTTGATGACCTTGATCTTATTGATGATTCCTTCCATC
>JBFMGF010000107.1 GCA_040752675.1 Acidobacteriota bacterium | reverse complement strand
GACAGTACAGAATCGGCTGATCGAAGTGGAAAAGCTCTCCGCCATTGGAATGCTCGTGTCAGGGATCGCCCATGAATTGAACAACCCTCTCACCAGCATCATCGGTTACACGGACCTTCTTTACGGTAAGGCTTCGGACGACAGAGATAGGAAGAAGCTCGAGAAGATCGCCAGCGAGGCCCAGAGAGCCGTAAGGATAGTCAAGAACCTCTCCACATTTGCCAGAGAATCCAAGGCGGACAAAAGCCTGATCGACATAAACGATTTGCTGCGGCAGGTACTGAAATTCAAAGGTCGTGACTTCGTTTTGAGCAATATCAGAATCGTTGAAAAATTCTCTCCGGGATCGATGCATGCGATGGCAAACCCAGCCCAGATGGAGCAGGTCTTCCTCAACATCATTAACAATGCCGAGCACGCCCTCAAATTGATCCACGGAGAAAAGGTCATAACCTTGGAGACGGTCTCAAAAGATGACTGGATCGAGGTAAGAGTGAAGGACAATGGACCTGGAATTTCCGAAGAGCATCTGAAGAAGATCTTCTTCCCCTTCTTCACGACCAAGGATGTCGGGAGAGGAACGGGTCTGGGATTAAGCATCTGTTACGGGATCGTTGATGAGCATAGAGGCAAGATATACGCGGAGAGTGAATCAGGCCGGGGAGCCACCTTCGTAGTAAAGCTTCCTGCCAGAAGAGAATCTGCCAGAGATGCAAAGCTGGAGATGGGATCGGAACGGATCGAATCAGGGGTACTGAGCGGGAAGAAGATTCTCATCGTCGACGATGAGCAGGCTGTTCAGGAACTAGTATCGGAATTCCTGTCGATTCATGGCATCATAGTGGAAGAAGCTTCCAACGGTGTTGACGCCCTTGATAAGGTCAAAGCTGATGATTACGATCTCATCATTGCCGATATCAAGATGCCGGTTTTAAGCGGGATCAGCCTTTACAACATCGTTAGAGAGCAGTATCCCGCACTTATGTCCCGGTTCATCTTCATAACCGGGGATTCCGTAAATGAAGAAACGAACCAGTTCATCCATCAATCGGGAAGACCTTTCCTTCTCAAGCCGTTCAGCTCCGATGACCTATATAGGGTCGTCTACTCATTCTTCTTTAGGACTCAACCCTAAATGCTATCTTCTTCTCATCCAATTTCGATACCTTCTAATGGAGGGTGAGACGAGCATCAACGATCATGCAGTCCTCTCGCGATTCCGAGACGATGAAGGGATTTATATCCATCTCCTTGATCTCCTGGAAATCGGTGACAAGCTGGGAGATCCGCAGTAGCGATTCCTTTATGAGAGCCACGTTGACTCCCTTCTCTCCTCTAACTCCTTTGAGGAGAGGATAGGAACGGATGGAGGAGATCATCTCGTCGGCATCAACATCGGTAATAGGGTGAATGCGAGTACTCATGTCCTTCATAATCTCGACGTATATGCCGCCGAGCCCGAACATTAGAACCGGGCCGAATTGCGCGTCGTGAGTAACACCGATGATGACCTCTTTGCCCCCCTTGATCATTCTCTGGACCTTGATCTTCAGATTCTTATCCTTCGTGCCAAGCGTTTTCATTATCTCGCGATAGGCCATTCCCACATCGTCTGCATTCCTGAGATCAAGCTTGACCCCGCCCACATCCGTCTTGTGAGAAAACAGAGGTGAGATCGCCTTCAAGACGACGGGATACCCGATCCCTATTGAAAAATCTATGGCCTCCGCCGCACTGGCAACTATCCTCGAAGGGGCCACGGGCAATCCATAAGCTTTCAGGATCCCTTCGACCTCCCACTCATGGAGAAAATTTCTCTTCTGCCTGCTTGCTCTGGCGATGATACTGGCAACGGTTTTCCTGTCGACTTCGAAGGTGGCGGTGTTTCCAATCTGTCTCTCCTTCAGAATTCTGTATCTGTTCATTGCTGCCAGAGCGAGGGCCGCCTCTTCCGGAAAGGAATAGACAGGGATCCTGTTCTTCTTTAGCTCCTCGATTCCTTCTTCGCTTCTCTGCTTCCCCATAAAGCAGGAGAGCATCGGTTTATTCCATCCCTTCGCCGCGGCGATGATGCTCTTGGCCACTTCATAGGCATCAATCATCACCGGAGAGACGAAAATGACGATGAGCCCGTCGACATTCTTATCTTTCTTGACGATATCAAGGGTATGGGAATAGACCCTTGCATCGGAGCTGGCTATCATGTCGACGGGATTGGCCACGCTCGCTTCTGAAGGGAGGACCTTCTTAAGTCGTTCGGTGGTCTTTGGCTCAAAGGAGGTAAGTTTGAGTCCGAGGCTCACGCAAGCATCCGTGGCAAGGATGGCAGGACCCCCCGCATTCGTGACGATGGCAACTCTGTTTCCTCCAGGAATGGGTTGGTTGGAAAATGCCGTAGCCAGAGTGAACATCTCTCTCATGGAAGAGACTCTTATCACACCGCACTGTTCCAGTAGAGACTCAGTGGCTATGTCAAGGCCGCCAACCATGGACCCTGTATGAGATGAAGCCGCCTGCGCTCCTTGAGCGGTTCTTCCCGATTTCACCGCGATGATGGGCTTCTTTTTTGTGATCCTCCTCGCAATATTGGTAAATTTTCTAGGATTTCCGAAGGATTCCAGGTACATAAGGATGAGATGAACATTTTCGTCATCCTCCCAGTATTCAAGGAGATCATTACCGGAAACGTCCGTTTTGTTGCCCATGCTGACGAACATGGAGACTCCGAGATTCAGGTACTTGGCGTTGGCCAGAATAGCCTCGCCCAGGGCACCGCTCTGAGAGATGAATCCAACCTTCCCATAGGGAGGGGTCGAAGCCGCAAATGAAGCATCGAGCCTTATATCCGCCTCTGTATTGATGACACCCATACAATTGGGACCCACCATCCTCATTCCAAACTCTTTAACCTTATGCTTGAGCTTTTCCTCGAGGATGGCTCCCCCTTTTCCCGCCTCCTTGAATCCTGCCGTGATGACGATAAGCCCCTTTACCCCCTTTTGTCCGCATTCGTCCACGACGCGGAGAACTTTTTCCTTGGGGACAACGATGATTGCAAGGTCCACGTCATCCGGCACGTCGCAGATGGATGGGTAGGACTTCATAGAGTGGATGACAGGTGTGTTGGGATTGACCGGAAAGACCTTTCCATTGAACTCATACTCGATGAGATTGTGGATTATCTCCCTGCCAATGGTTTGCTTCTTGCGAGAAGCACCTATCACCGCTACGGATCGCGGCCTAAGGATGGAATCAAGCGACTTCATTCCCTTTGACTGGTCCACTTCATCCTCCCTTCTTGACATATCTTGATATATTTTAGCAGTGTCAAGGTTTGTTTTTTAATTTTACCACTTCTGGAAGCTTAAATCCTCCGTGAATGAATATAAGCAATCTTCAAGTTCGCTCGTACGTTGTGATCCATAGTGATTCTTCATATGAAGTGAACCTGAGGTTAGCTTCACTAGCACCCAAAACTGAGGCGTTACTTTTCATGCAGAATTTAAGTGGTAAAATAAAGAAGATTAGCTCACCATGATTAGGATAGGAACAGCTGGATGGACATACGATGACTGGGCCGGCATAGTGTATCCCGAAAAGAAGGAATGGGGATTTCAGCCGCTGACCTATCTTGCCGGGTTCTTCGATACCATCGAGATCAATTCCACTTTTTACAGGCCTCCTGCCGAGAAGATGAGCTGGGGATGGGTGGAAAAAGTGAGACACAATAAAGATTTCAAATTCACGGCCAAACTATGGCAGGGCTTTACGCATGATAGAGATGAGAAACATGCAGTCGAGGAAAAGGCTTTTAAAGACGGGATCAGACCCTTGATGGAAAACGGATTGCTCGGCGCCCTTCTTATCCAGTTTCCATACTCATATAAGTTCTCACCCGAATCAATGAATTACGTCGCGTCTCTCCTTAAGAGATTCATGGAATATCCACTTGTCGTCGAAGTACGTCATGCGTCTTTTGAGAGTGAGGAGTTCTACAATCTCCTGAAAGAAAATGCTGCCGGATTCTGCAACATCGATCAGCCCGTCATTGGAGCATCTCTCAAGCCTTCCTCGATCGTCACGTCGGATGTTGGCTACATAAGATTCCACGGGAGAAACTACAAGAACTGGTTTGCCGCCGAGCGTGAGGCCGCTCTCAGGTACGATTACCTCTACAGCTCGGAGGAAATGAAGCCCTGGATCGATAAGATAAAGAAAATGGCCGAAGAGACCGTCGACCTATTCATCATCCAGAACAATCATTTCAGGGGAAAGGGAGCATGCAACGCCCTTGAGATGAAGAGCGCATTGACTGGGAAAAAAGTTTTAGTTCCGGAGCCACTGCTCAGAGCCTTTAAGAACAGACTCGCGGCGATTGCATCTAACGCTCGAAACGGTTGAGGATCTCGCTTGCGTTTCGCGCATACTTGCTGTTGGGGAAATCCTTGACGACCTTATCCAGGTAGATCTTTCCTTCCGATGAGCTGTCCATCTTGAGAAGAGAATCTCCAAGAAAGTAATAGATCTTCTCCTTCTCTGGATACTCCTCATAGCCATTTAGTATCCCCCTGAAGCGGCCCGCTGCAGCCTGATAAGCTTTCTTTTTATGGTAGAACTTCCCGATAAGGAATTCATGCTCGGCGATCTTTTCTTCACATTTCGAGATCATCCCATCTGCAGCGCGAACGTAGGGAGACTCTGCATTGAGGGTTTTCACCTTCTTGAACTCATCGATTGCTTTGAAGGTTTGCTCCTGGTCGTTCTCAGGAGTGTTCGTGAGCCTGTAATAGCACATCCCGATTTGAAACTGCGCGTAGGGAGCCATCTTATGATCGGCATAGTAGGTGACGAACTCGGAGTAGGATTTTGCGGAATCGGCTATGCTCAGCATGTCATTGGCGTAGAAATTGGCATCCGCCGTGGCAAGGAAGATCAGCGGGGCAAGCTCTTTGGAGATTTCTTCCTTCACCCCCACATTCTTCAAGGTTGTGAGTGCGGATCGGAGCTTCCCGTTTTCTATCTTTGTTTGTGCCTCTTTGTAGATATCCTCGTTGGATTTGAGGATCTCGCTCTTCTTCTCCTTGCATCCAGAAGCGATGAGAATCACGCAAAAGATAAATACGAGAAGCGTTTTAGATTTCTGCATTCTCATCCTTTTATTCTCCCGCTGCATTTGTCCTCCCGTGTCATCTTTCCGTATTTTTCAGGAGCATCTCATTGATGTTCGCAGGCAGCTTTTGCGGTGTTCCCATCTCATCCGTGCAGACATGCATGGTGAAACCGGTAGCGATCTGCTTTCCATCTCCGACCCTCTTTACCTGATATTCGAACCGGATGCGGATGTAGGTTATTTCTTTCAGCTCTGTCTCGATCTCAAGCAGGTCGTCGTATCGTGCCGGGGACCGATAGCGGCAACCCACTTCCACGACGGGCATGAATATCCCCTGTCCTTCCAGATCTCTGTATGTGCAACCCAGCTCCCTCAGCAATTCGGTTCTTCCAACTTCGAACCAGGATAGGTGATGCGTGTGATGGACGAACCCCATTTTATCCGTTTCCGAATACCTCACACGAACGAACGTCTTGTTGTGCGCCATGCCCCTCCTCCGCGAATTTCAGATTGAACGGCTGGCTCCTCTCCAACGACTCCTATCTCTCTTCCGCAAGAATCCGAACAAATCTTTTTACCGTCTCTCTTGGATTGCCGGAACGAAATACCGAGGAACCGGCGACGATGTAATCCGCTCCAGCATCTCTCAATTCACGGAGGTTCTCTTCCCTGATACCGCCATCGATCTCGATCTTCGTGGCAGAATGATCTCTATCGATCAGCAATTTCAAATCCTTCGCTTTCCTGAGAGCACTGACAATGAACTTCTGGCCTCCAAAGCCCGGATTCACCGACATGATCAGGACGAAATCAACATCATGAAGTATGTCAACGATCGTGCTCAAAGGAGTTGCAGGGTTGATGGCTACACCTGCTTTGGCCCTTTTGCTTTTGATGTGATCGATGGTTCGGTGAAGATGCTTCACCGCCTCCTGGTGTACCGATATGAAATCCGCACCGGCATTCAGAAAGGCATCCATATGAGAGTCCGGATTCTCGATCATCAGATGCACATCGATCGGGAGGTTGGTGATGTTTCGCATCCACTCCACAACGACAGGCCCCACAGTTATGTTTGGAACAAAGTGCCCATCCATAACATCGATATGGACCATCCCCGCTCCCCCTTCCTCAATGGCTTTGACCTCAGCCCCCAGTCTCATGAAATCCGCAGAAAGTATAGAAGGTGCCAGTAGCGCCATATTTCTCCTGTTTCAAAACGTAACGGCCGATTCCTTCATTGCAAAGACCGCTAAACGAATCGATATATTGTCAGGCATTTTGCTTTTATTATCAACCCCACTCATCGATCAGTCCGTGACCGTGATGCTCACAGACTCCCCTTCAGAGACTGGATAGCCCGATGGAGGATACTGTGAGATTACCATAGCGCGCTGTTGGCCCGCTGCTCTTTCTTTCTTCACGATGCCGACTCTCAAGTCATGGGATCTCAACATGGAAGCCACTTCTGAGTATTCCCTGCTTAAGATATCCGGCATGATATAGACCTTCTTGCGCGTTCCCTGACTGATCAGGAGGTTAACGCCTCCCCCCTTAAGTTTCTCGCTGCCAGGTGGTGGCGACTGGGAGATGATTCTTCCCTCTTCCAGATCACTGCAGAGATAAGTTGCCGATCCGATATTCAATCCGTCCTGACCCACTTTTATCTTAGCGCTCCGCGCGGTTTCTCCGATGAGATCTGGAACCGAAATCGCCCTTACTCCCCGGCTCAGAATGACCCCTATTTTTCTCCCCTTTCTGGTTTTTGAGGCAGCAGGTGGATTCTGTGAAATGATCTTCCCTTCCGCTACCATCTCATCATTCTTTTCCCCTTCGACCTCGAGGAACAGGCCCTTTTCAGCAAGAATCCCATAGGCCTCCTTAACCTCTCGGTTTGTCACATCAGGAATAGATACTTCTGTCCCGATTACTGAAATCTTTATGGAAAGGTACGCTCCTGCTCCAGCAATAATCAGAAGTCCAAGGGCAATCCCGCCCCATTTCAGAACAACGAAGAGAATATTTTTGAGAAAGGTCATCTTTTGAAGATATGAGTTTCCATACATTTTTGAAATTATATACCAGCGAGAATAGGCTGGCAAATGGTATTGCAGTTCAATATTATTGGTCATATAAAAATGAAATTTAGACATATAAAGACGATTGAAAATGAAAATATTAGCGATAAAATTATATGTATAATTTTCTTTAATGAAAATTATATATGGAAAGAAAAGAAAATTATTCCAGAAAAGAAAATACTAGAAGATTGAGTGACTATCTTTTTAATCTGAGGACTGCCTCCAATCTGACGCTGAAACAGGTCGAAGAAATATCAAAAAGTTACGATGAGCAGATCAATTTTCATTATCTCAGCAAGGTGGAAAGAGGTCAGATCATGCCTTCCCTTCCAAAACTTCTGAGTCTTTCAAGAGTCTACAAGGTTAACCCGGCAAATTTCATCGATATACTCGAGCTGGAAAGCTATGAAAAGCTGGAGCCGGAAGTCGATGAATACCAGCAGTGCAAGCAGTATGGCGTTGCCTGTACCGAACACGGCGACTATAATAAGGCATTTGCCGCCTTCAACAAATGTCTCAGCCTCATTGAAAAAGAACCGGATACATCAAAGAAAAAGAGTCTTGCTTCGGAGATCCATCTGTGCATCGGCGGGGCTCTCAGAGGCATGGGCAAATTATCCCTTGCCAGAGAAGAGCTGGAAAAAGCCTTGCTGAACGTTGATATAAGCGATCATCTGAAAATGAGAGTGTACTGCTTCATGTCCGGTCTCTACTCTCACCAGAAGAACTTCCATCTCGCCAGCTTATATAATAATGAAGCTTTGAGAATGGCAAAGAGTTGCAAGGATGAGAGGATCGTAGCAAACGCGTATATTACCAGAGCCAATATTATTGCCGATTCGGACCCCGAGAAAGATGCAGAGCCTTATTACAGAAAGGGGATATCCTTATACAAGAAATTGAGGTTGACACCTGACCTTGTGACCTCCTTCTTTGATTACGGCCACTATCTCATTCAGAAGGGTAGATACGATGAAGCGATAAGCATAATTGAAGAGTACTCTACCATAGCCAAAAAGGAAGGCTTTAAGAAGCATTATGCTCACTCCATTCAAAATTTGGGAATCGCCTTTTTCCACCTGAAAGAATATGAAAGGGCAAAGATTCATCTCTCAGAAGCGCTGAGGATGTCCAGGGAGTATGAGTACATCAGCATCGCTTTTGTTTGTTTATTTTATCTATGGAAGATCGCCATCTACGAGGGGAATCAGGAATTGCAGAAAACCCTGTTGAAAAGCTTGAAGTTCTACAGGGTGAAGCTGGAATTAAAATTCGATGAAGTAGAGGAGTTCGATTTCCTGATCGGCCGCATGCGGTAAAGAACGGAGAAGTCATTGGCGAGCTTCGATGAAGTAAAAATCATATCACACAAGCCTTTGGCTTGTGCTATGTGGAGGGTTTTTTCATGAAAAGAATACTTCTATCTCTCGTCATCTTTTTCGCAGTATCCATCTTTGCAGATACCGGGCAATGGTACATTGAAACAAATCCTGCCAGCGGGAATCCTGAAGCAGTTTGGTCTGCAAAAGGTGGTTCGGACTCCAGCTATGAGATCAGATACTCGTATCTCGATGGAACGGAATGGGCACCTTCAGTTGCCATTACGACGGATTCCGTCGATGATCTTGATCCCCGCCTGGCTTTCGATCTTTCAGGTAACAGGAATGCCGTCTGGTGGTCCGATGGAACATACGACATCATCCAATACAGTTATCTTCCTTTCTCAGGAGGCTCCTGGAGTTCGCCCCTCTCTATTTCCAGTTCCTCGGAAAACTGCCGTTATCCATCTGTCGTAGCGCATAATAGCGAGGTATGGTTCAGCTATGAGAGGATCAACAACTCAGGCTACAGGGATGTGCTCTGCTCTACAAAAGAATACCCGGAACCATTTCCAACATTCGTTATCTCTAATACGCAGCGGCAGACTGAACTCCGGACTAAAATCCACTCGATCAATGGACATCTCTGGGTCGATTGGATCGACTCGGCTAGCTATCTGGGGTACAGCGAAAGAATAAGCGGTTTATGGTCATCAGCCCAGTATGAAAGTTACTCTGGGGAGGACGATGTTGAAAATGGCCGTCAGAGGATCAGGCTGAAGATCGTCGGCAATTGATACAAAAGTCGCCATCTATTACAGGATGATGGACTTCCATTCAGGAGGCTATTCTTCGAAAGAGGGAAGCAAAGAAGCCATCGAGGTTATCCCTGTGGGGATATGTCCTGAAGAAAGTACGGGAAGACGTCTCACATCCAGCTCCTCCATCGACGAATTTTCTGGCTTTTGCGGGAAGTCCTACCGAGGGATCTTCAAGTTCGAAATGAGGATTTGCTTTTAAGAAAGATGTTGCGAGAGCATCTGTTTCTTCCTCTTCGATACTGCAGACAGAGTAAAGTAGAAGTCCACCCTGTCTTACAATCTTTGCTGCTTCGTTCAACATGCGGAACTGTCTTGCAGATAGTCTTACGATCTCTTCTTCTCGAAGCCTCCACTTGATGTCGGGGTTTCGTCTGATCACTCCCGTCCCAGAGCAAGGGGCATCGAGCAGGACGAAATCAAACTCTTCTTTTAGAGGGATGCCCTCTTCGAGATCTGCAACAAGAGGGAAGATATTTGCCACTCTCATCCGCTTGATATTTTCCTTAAGTGAATTGATCCTCGACGGTGATGCATCGACTGAGACTACAAAACCTCTGTCTCCCATGGCCAGAGCCATTCTCAGACTCTTTCCTCCTGGAGCGGCGCACAGATCCGCAACCTTGCCAGACAGTTCCTTCCCGAAAATGAGATGGATTAGCTGGGAAGCCTCATCCTGAATGTAGAAGCCCCCTGCCCTGAAGATCCCAGTCCTGTGAGGAAGCCCCTCTTTGATGATAAAGGCATCATCGAGATATTCAGAAGGTACGACCTCTACTTCCTCCCTTCTCAACTCGGCAAGGACAAGATCCGTTGGATGAACCTTGCTATTGACCCATATGCAAATTGGAGCATGTCTGTTATTGGCACTGAGGAGTTCTTCGGTTCTCTCCGGACCGAATCTTTTGATCCACCTTGAGACCAGCCATTCTGGATGGGAGTAATAGATGGAAAGCCACCTTTCAACATCCTTTTCCCTGTCGGGAAAGGTTATTCTGTCAGGCTCTCTCGATATTTCTCTCAGCACGGCGTTCACGTAAGATGCTCCGCTTCTGCCTGCTTCGCTCTTTGCGAGCTCGACCGATTCATCGATGGCAGCATGACGAGGAACCCTATCAAGAAAAAGCAACTGATAGACGCCTAGCCTGAGTGCAATCCTCACGGGAATATCCAGTGATTCAAGCGGTTTGTTTGAATAGAGGGAAAGGATATGATCAATCTTTGGAAGCCATCTTATCAGACCCACGATGAGCTCATAAGCCAGAGAAAGCTCTCTGCTGTCAAGTGGAACAAGGTGAATATTTTCAAGGAGGATAGAAAGAGGCGGCTTCCCGGCCTCAAAGACCCTGAGAATGTTATAAGCTAACCTTCGAGCTTTCGATCTGACAGCCAAGGCGATCTCCGGGCTCCAGAAATCATGAGATTTCCTTGAAAGCGAATCGAATTCGTGGATCTCCAACTATATTTGTTTCATCAAGAGACGAAACGATCCCCGACCTTTAAATACCTTCCATTTAGCGCTTCTCTCGCAGTGATCTCACTTTTCCCTTCAGGTTGAAGATTCCTGATAGCGAGAATTGTGTTATCTCCGCATAAAACATTTATCGCTCCACCGTGAGAGGAGATGACAGTCCCGGACCGGGCACCCATGAATATGACATTACTGGATATGGATTCTATCTGAAAAACATCCGGTGCCGGTCCGGCATCAGTGATCTTTACTCTCCTTGAATTGATTGTGGAGTAGGCTCCTGGCCAGGGATGGAAGCCTCTTACCATGTTTGCAATGTCCACAGCGCTGCTGCTCCAGTTGATCTTACCATCCTCTTTTTTAATGATGGGAGCATATGTGGCTTTAGAATGGTCCTGCGCAACTGGTCTTATCTCTCCTCTCTCCCACTGATCGAGTGTCCTGAGCAAAATACGCGAGCCAACTTCCGCTAGTCTTTTTGAAAGAGAATCCGCTCTCTCCTCTTCCAGAATCTCAACCTCTTCCTGAAGTAAGATTTCGCCTTCATCCATCCTCTCATTCATCAAGAATGTCGTGATACCGGTCTTCCTTTCCCCCCTGACGATTGCCCAGTTAACGGGGGCAGCTCCTCTGTACCTCGGCAGTAAAGAAAAGTGAAGGTTGACGCATCCGAGTCGTGGGATATCGAGAATTCTCTTCGGAAGGATAAGACCATAGGCGACCGCTACTATACAATCAGGATAGATATCTTTAATTATGCTTTCGGGATGCTCATCGTGCCTGAGGCTCTCAGGCTGAAAAACTCCGATCGCTTTTTCAATGGCCCAAGTCTTGACCGGAGGAGGGGTAATTCTGCACCCTCTCCCGGAAGCTCGATCTGGCTGTGTAAAAACGGCCTCGATTGTATGGCTCGAATGAAATATCTTTTCAAGGGAGGGAAGGGCGATCTCAGGAGTCCCCATGAAGACCAGTCTCATTCGATGACTCCGGTCCACTCACCAGACTTCATCATCTTTCTGATCTGTCTCTTGATGAAATCCCGCTTCAGCATAGATAAGCGAGAAATGAAAACCTTTCCGTTCAGATGGTCGATCTCATGCGAGAGCGCTCTCGCCATCAGACCCCCCCCTTCTATGAGATACTCTTCACCTTGAAGATTAAGCGCCAGCACAGTCATCTTCAAGGGCCTCTCGACAACTTCAGTAAATCCTGGAAGAGAGAGGCACCCTTCCTCCTCAAACTGAAGACCTTCAGCGTTGAGGACTTCTGGATTGATGAGCACCTTCGGGCTTCTCTTGTCTTCCTCTTGCGCTACATCTATGACTGCGATCCTCAAGGGGATCCCCACCTGGTTTGCGGCAAGTCCAACACCGGGCGCCGCATACATCGTCTCGAACATGTCCCTGATGATGTCTCTGATGGAATCGTCAATCCTCTCGACCGGCTTCGTCGAAGCGAGCAACGTATTCGAAGGATATTTCAGGATCTGAAGGATCGCCATTACTTTTCTTCCCTCAACAGGATTTGCTTTGTTCCCTTCTCAAAATCATGTTGAATTTAACATAGAATTTTTTATGCTGTCAAATGGATAGAGTACACACTATCGGCTTTAAAGATGAGTCCATCGGACTCCGCTGACGCATGCTATTAAAAGGATGCTGCTTACCAGGTGAGGTCGAGGGTACTGGATTTTACAACGTTGATGCTGGCTGGGTAGCCGGCACCGTCATCAACGAGGTAGTAGTAATTCACCTCATCGTTTAAGACATCGTCTGAGTAACTGTTTCCCTGAGCAGTGGCGATGACATTCTCAGGGGATTTCAGATTGATCGGGCTCGTAGACCTGTAAATTCGGTACAGGCAATCTGGACCATCGCAAGCCTCAGGAACTGCTTTGACCAGAACAACCTTTCTCGCAGAAAGGTCAACGGAAACGGTCGAGGTTCCTGAAAAATGCCCGAGGCTCATGTCTTCTGCAGATGAGATTTTTCGCACTTCATAATTCAAAAATTCCAGACCATGCTTTGATGGGTCAACCTCGATCTCGATGGTCTGGTTGAAGCTCTGGAGATTGACGAAGCAGAGTCCGAGCGATTCATTGTCATGGTTCCATGCCTGGTGCAGAACGCCGTCGACAGTGTGATCACCCTCTTCATAATATTCCTGACCTTTCTCGATTCCCGAGGAGGTATCGGTCTGCCTCTTGAAAGTATTGTAAAGATGCCAGTCGAGAGTGATTTTTGGAACTGGTGTCAGTATCCTCGCTGGTCTTGCCATCATCCCGTAGGCGAGATAATCCTTCGCAAATCCTGTCCTTGCGCCTGATATCTCTTTGAGAAATTCTTTCTTGCCCGCATCTAACCCGTAAGGGCTTATGTCCATGACGTCATAAGTCTCTTTGTAAGTCTCATACCAGGTCCAGGGCAATGTCATCCCGGGGAATCTCTCAAGCGCGCTCAACTCGTAATTTAGCTCGAGCAGGGCGCCCCATAGGGCAATCCTTCCACCAATCCAGTAAAAGATCTCTCCAAATTCAGGAGCCACCTTCGCGTTTCCATCGAGCCTGACGGGACCATACTCATGGTAGATATAATCGAATATGGGGATCTTCTCAGCCCAGCCGGATTTTTCCGCGTCACGGAATTCATCCCCCTCGAGCATGCTCATGGGACCGGCTCCCGCTCGCGCCTGATAGAAATCCACTTGGGATATGAAGAGTTCCGATATCATCTCCGTGCCCTGAGGGACGAACCTTCCCCTCGCATTGTTGACTCCATCCCTGTTGTTTTCGAGCATTGCCCTGGCGGCATCGATCATCCATCTCCCCTGCCCTTTTGGGTGACTGTGTCCCGCATTTTCACACTTCATCCTTCCGAGACCGACTCCGATGTCGTAGTAGCAGGCATCTGTATTGTAGTTCCGCAATATCTTCTCGTCCCTCCATCCATGAAAATCCTGCCACTCCTGAGTCGCAGGGCAAATGTACGCCCACGGGTTATCCTCAGGGTCGGGTATCATCTCGTAGGGCTGCCATGGAGCAACGGGGTCCGTCGCAGGGTCAGGGGATGGCTCATCCCACTCTTTAGCGTTCCTGCTGAAGTGTTGATTGAATATGAATGGGGCAAGGTAGTCACCATTGGAATGGATCTTCGTGATATTTGTTATGTTTACTCTTCCGTCATTCCAATCGTTGTAGCCACCGTACCATTCCGAGTCGGGAGTTCCACCAGGCCACCAGAACCCGGAAACATGAAAGACCGGTGCATCTATGAGTTTATGCATCTCGTTAAACCAGGCGGTCTGGTCAAGATTGATGCTGATACCGAACGTGGCAAAGCCAACCTTCTCAATCAGCCATCTGGAACTTTCGGCATCGTTCTTATCTTTCAATTTCCCTTCGCTGCACCAGTTCTGCTGGATTGCCCATTCCTTGTACCTTTCCACCCCTTCGTACCAATTCCCTTCCTTCAATATTCCGATAAGGGTGGTATAACCAGGCGCAAATCCGTTACCGGGAGCGGTGTCCCAGTTGAAATGCTCGAAGGTCGTCCAGAGATAGTCATCGTCCTTATCTTTGTAAAAATTGATATTCTTAACCGTTCCATGAGGATCGAGTGACGCAAGGTAGAATCCTCCCGAACCTTCCCTAAAGTACTCCATGAACTGAACTGGGGCACCAGAATAACCGTCGGGATACTTGTACTTTCGGTTCGTAGCTCCTTTCTTGAAATTCTGGTATGGGTTTCGGAAGATATACCCGGTGGCAACGGGATGGGCAAGAAAATCATCTCCTCCTTCAGGCTGAAGAGCTGCAATCCCTCTGACGATGGGATATTCTATTGAGATGACCTTCTGGGCAGCATTAGAGTTAAGGACATTCACTGTGAATCCGGCATTGAGCGCGTCGGATGGAAGCTCTACCCTTGCCTCGATCCTCATCCCTTCAATCTCCGTATCCCATGCAAGATTGTAAGCTTCTCCATCAGGAAAAGATTCATCCTTATGATAAGCAAATGAGATGAAGTTCTTCGTGTATCCACTCTCAGTCTGAAGATTCCAGGGAATGGTGCCCGTCGTATCCTTCACAAGATCGAGGGATCGGACCAGGTTTCTAACCTGCTTGATTCCCCCATTTGCAGAATCAAAAGTGATCTGAAGATTGGAATTGGCTACCGTGAAGATGCTTAAGGTCACTTTATCTCCATCATCGATCTCATTTCCGAGAATGGAGGTCTGAAAACAAGAAAAGAGTATTGCTGTCGAGATGAAGAGCACGAGCACCCTGCATCCATACTGGATTTTCAAAATATGGCATCCCTTTTTCAAAAAGCCCTCTCCAGAAAGCTGTTGAGATTCATTAATTGCATTTATAGCCATGACATTATTATTA
>JBFMGF010000106.1 GCA_040752675.1 Acidobacteriota bacterium | reverse complement strand
TAAAGGAAGTGGGAGTAGCTGCTCCGCCCACTGTGGTGGAGGTAAAATCCTGATGCCAAGACAATTTTGGAAGTTCGGAACTTGTTTATATACAATAAATTAAAAAATCAAACTGTAGAAGATGAGTCAAAGACAGGGCCAAACTACTTGTTGCTGATTAAATAAAACAAACAAATCAAAAATAAAAACCAAAAAATAAAAAAGGGGACAGATCGCTCTGTCCCCGCTTCAAACCACCCTGTTAATATTATCTTACGGCATCCTTTAGAGCTTTACCCGGTGTGAATTTCGGCACTTTCTTGGCAGGAATCTTGATCGGCTCGCCGGTTTGTGGATTTCTACCGGTTCTTGCCTTCCTCTTTGAGATGGAGTACGTGCCGAAGCCAACGAGACTGGTCTTTTCTCCTTTCTTCAGAGATTTCGTGATGCCATCGATGAATGAATCAATCGCTCTGCTCGCCTGGGCTTTGGTGATCTTAGAATCTTTTGCAATCTTTTCAATGAGCTCTGCCTTGTTCATTCTATCACCTCCTTTTCATAAAGTTTGATATCTCTATATCAAAGAAATCCGCGCCTGTCAATAGATTTTTTGGGGTCACCACGATTTTTTTCAGATTTGACGCCCCTTCCCCCGCCTCACAGATTCGGTGCGGCGAGCAATTAAGCTCCTCCAATAACAGATGCGTACACTTTCTAAAAATTTTGCTTGTAAAGATGGTGGTATCTGTGGTAAAAATTTAATGTTTTTGAGGTTTTGAAAATTCCATGAGCAATCCTATGGACAGACAGGATTATACGATCAGAGAGGCTGCCGAGGTTACGGGTGTCTCGGCGACGACGATACGGAGATACATCAAGGCGGGAAGGGTCCACGCTTCCCTGGCCAAGGGAAGATATGGACCAGAATATAGGGTCTCCGTCGAGAGCCTGAAAGGATCCGGCCTGGAACAGAGCAACAATCTTTCGGTAAGGAAAAACCGCAATCAAAACGGACATTCCATAGAGGATTTGAGCGCTCTCCTCAAAGATCTTGTCCCGGCCAGCCTTTTTCAGGAACTGATCATGAAGCATGAACAGCTCCTCGTCCAGTACGGAATGGTGAGGGCCAGCGGCAAGAGGCTCATCGAGCTCAAGGCAGAGAGCGAGATGAATGAGCAGATATTCCATGAGCAGATGGAACGGATGAAAGCCACACTTAAAAAGTATCAGGACGAGATTGAATTCCTCAAGAAGCATCTCAGGCTGGCCGAGCTTGAGATGGAAGAGAAGAACAGCAAGATCAGAGAGCTTAAGGATAGGATCAACCTTCTGGAGCTCGTTTCGAGAAACGCCATCACGACAGAGAACATCGAGAGACAATTCATGGAGATTTACAGCAAGCAGGAAAAGATAAAGCAGATGACAAGGACCTTAAACCCTCCTGAGAAGGATCTTCCCCAGAAAGGGACCCGGGAAAAGCACAACGCGGATCACTGATCCATCTTCTTCCTCAGTTTGATAAGATTCCACAGGCCGAAGAGATTTACTCTCTCCATTCTCTCAATCTCAAAAAAGTCTCTCTCCAGAACAGATTCCACGGGAAGGTCAAGCCGGAAGCCCAGATATCTCGAAACTGGAGAGAGAGTCTTTTCAAACATCGCCATGAAGGGATTCGAACTGTGAAAATGGTTCACGAAAACGACAATCCCGCCAGGCTTGCAGACCCTGTTGATTTCTAAGACTACCCTGTCCGGATCGGGAACGACACTGATGAGATATGGGACGAGAACTTTGTCAAAACTGCAATCCTCAAAGGAGAGAGCAGAGGCATCCATCTTCTTCAGGGATATATTCATCAGTTTCTTGCTCTTGATGATTTTCTCCCTTGCCTTCCTCAGCATCTCTTCCGAAATGTCGATTCCAAAGAGGAAACAGTCATTGGGGTAAAGCGGGATGGATAATCCTGTTCCGATCCCCACTTCCAGAATTCTGTCTCCTTCCCTAATCTCCAGTGCCCTGACACCTTCCTCCCTGCCCTGTTTTAAGATCCTGTCGAAGATCAGGTCATAATAGTCCGAGTAGGTTGAATAGATCCTTTCCATCCATCTGGAATGGAAATCCTCCCTCCTTTTAGTGGCATATATTTTCATCATCCCCTCCCTAGATCTTCAAGCTTTTGAAGGTTCTCTCTGCTCCCCAGGGCGATGAGGACATCCCTGGAGGAGATTTCGGTCTCTGAAGAAGGATTGAAGACCATTCTCCCGTCCTCCTTCTTGATGGCTACGATGATGATGTTCAATTCCTTCCTGATCAGGGAGTCCTTAAGCTTAATCCCCGAAAGCAGAGATCTCTCGCAGACATTCACCTCCTCCATCCTGAGATCGAGCGAGGAATCCTGAGAAACGACCTCCATGAAATCGACGACTACCGGTTTCAGGAGCAACTGGGACATGTGCTTCCCGGCCGTGGAAAATGGATTGATGACCTTGTTGGCGCCTGCACGGAGAAGCTTTTGAACGGAGCCTTCCGTGTTCGACCGCGCCACGATGAAAATACCAGGATTGAGACCCCGCGCCGTTAACGTGACGAAGACATTATCAGCGTCTTCCGAGAGGACGGTGACGACCCCTTTCGCCCTTTCGATGCCGGTCTTGGACAACGTCCTGTCATCCGTGACGTCTCCCATGCAGTGCAGGTACCCCTCTTCCTCTATGGCTCTGATCTTGCCATGATCGTTCTCCACGACGACGAAGGGAACCCCCTTGAGTGCCAGATCCTTGCAGATGACGCTTCCCATCCTGCCGTACCCGCAGACAATGTAATGGTCTCTAATCTTCTGAATATCTTTCTCCATTTTCTTCCCTTTGATCAAACGATTTTCGACGAACTCTTCCATGATGGAAGCAGCGAGGTAGAAGACAGTTCCCACGCCAAAGAATATGATGAGGATGTTGAAGATTCTTCCTGCATTGGAGAGCGGATTAACCTCGCTGTACCCGATTGTAAAGATCGTGATGATGGTCATGTAAAAAGAATCAAAGAGCGTCCACCCCTCGATCATCGTATAGCCGAATGTCCCGACGACGATAATCAACAGGAGCAGCGAAAAGACATACTTGATTCTCAGCAACCTCTGCATCCGTGCAATCCAAATTTGTAATCATTTTAACATGTACACTTTGCCAGTTGAACGAAAAATCAGAATGCTTTTCCACAATTTTTAGGATGCTGTTTATTACCAGCAGAGGAACTCCAAAAACAGAAATTTTACCTTGACTTTACGGCATCCTGATGGTAGTTTACGATATTCAAAATCTGGAGGTGTTAATAATGAGAAGATTTGCTTTGGCCATTTTAATTTTTCTATCCACGAGTCTTTGGCTTTCATGCTCAAGCGATGAGCCTGATTACGTTTCAGAGACATTGACATTCGTCGTCACGGCAAGCGGCTACGTTCCTCAAGAGCCTCCAGAATATAAGGATCCCAATATCCCTCCACCGGTCGGGCAGGCCGTCTGCTATGATATCGATCCAAGATGTCCCAATCCGGCCATTCCGCAGTGTCCTCCCCCCGGTACTGATCTTGTTTACCCGCCAAGGCCCATTTCAGTCGAATTTAAGCCTGAGATCAGGATCTTCGCTAAAGATTCCAGTTCCTATCAGGTAATAGAGCTAGAGGAGGGAATGCCAGACGATCCGGAGTATTTCGGCCGAACACCCTACGATACCGTTTGCAGCGATGCTGTGCAGAAATGGTATGAGGCTGATCCCAATTACCAGTTCACCTGCTCGACAGATGCTTCAAAAGTCGTCGCCCTCTTCAAGAAGAAGGACTATTACGGAACTCCCCAGGCCTGGAAAGATGATGCGACGATGAAAGTCGATGTCTACATCAACGATGTCCTCTGGAAATCATTCATGGAACTTGATCCGAGCGAGGGAGGATTGACTGTCATCGTTCCAATCAACTAAGCACAAATACCAATGCTAAGAATCTTTCAATATTCAGTTAGGAGCCAAAATGAAGAAAGAACTACTGATTTTCCTTTCCGCTTTAGCTCTCATTCTACTTTCTGCGAATCTTATCCTTGCCGAGGAAGAAAAAAGGGGACAATTCTTCATAGAAATGGAAGATTGGTACGTCAAGGCTTCCAATGTCGACTATGAGATCTCTACCATCCAGACCGGAGAATCCAGCTCCAACCTTTCCATCCCATCTTCTTATGGAGATAGCGCCAGATACAGATTGGGCTGGGATTTCAAAAACGATCTCGGTGCTATCGAGTTCATCTTCTGGAATCATGATAATAGAGACCGTATAAAAAGAACCGACGCGGGAAACTTTGCATTCACTCAGAACCTCTCGCCCGCACCATTTGCAGGAGTGTATGATGACGGAATGGCAGATGGTGTCTTCAGTGAATCTAAGTTCGTTGTCCGTTCCCTCTCCTTGCTTTTCAGCCGGGGGCTGGTCAATGGTGAACGGGTAAAAGCGGACTGGGGAATCGGTGTAAGAAAGATCAGCCACAAGCACACATTTAATACGACCTATTATTTCCTCACCCCCAAATTCTCACACCAGTTTATAGAACCAAATTTTTCTCATCTCATCCCGCTAAACGACACACTTCGCGAAGTCTCCTCGCTAGAGGCCCGAGGGCTGGAAACGAAAGCATCTATCTTCTTCCCCATGATGAGAAGGGTTTCCATTGGAAGCGATATCGCAATTTCCTACCTGATAGGGCGATCCCGCTCCGAATACGTCTCAAAGAACCACTACTATGCGACATCTGTGGGAAACTACCTTGATCCGAAAGTAGAAGGCCTGAGTTTCTCAGAGTTTGATCAGCAATTGACTTTCACGACAGCGGCAAAAGGAAGAGAAAAGGATTCCGCCATCCTGATCACAGAAGCAGATCTGAAAATCATCTGGAATGTCTGGAAGACCGTCAACCTCACCTTCGGCTATGCTCTTGCCCTTTGGAATGGATCAATGCTCAGACAGGATGTCAATGTTGCAGATTCCTCGCCGGAAAGCTGGGACTATCTGGACGTTTCGCAGTACAGCCGAGCCGTTAGAGATGATATTGTCTTCCAGGGACTCTACATGACAGTCTCATATCGTTACTAATCGCGCCAAAGCCAGCTCCTTTCCAGAGCACGGCTTTGTCTTTCTCCACGCTTAAATCCTACCGGATATTATAAAGTGCAGCAGCGATCATTCATTGCATGCTCATGATCACCATAATGGCTTAGTTTGAATGAACAATGGCTTTATATGCATCCGCGTCTTCATGGAAGCAGGATTCTAAATCATACGCTCTACTGTTTGTAGCGAGCCCAGCAATGTATAGATATAATATTAATAAATTAAAAATGCACATCAACGATGGAATGATAAGAATAGTAATTGAGGTAGAAGATGAGTAGAAAATGGATGCTTTTTCTTGTTTCAATTCTTCTGGGCTGGACCTTCATGTTCTGCATGGATAAGGGGGAAGCGGAGAGGTTCGTCAAGGAGGCTGTGGCCAAGGAAGAGACGTTTGATGGCCAGATCAAGGTTCTCATCGGGCTGGCATGGTTTGACAAATCAGTACCCCCTGAAGTCTCCAGCTTTGCAATAGAAGAAATCAAAGGGAATGGGAGATGGGCCAAGTACATGCTTAATAAAGCTATAGTCTCGGCACCCGCATCCATTCAGAAAGAGATGATTCCCATTCTTCACCTCGCCTACGATGAAGGTGGAACGTCGCATGACCTTGATTACATATCAACGTTCCACTCCCTCCTCAAAACGGGGGATAGAGATATCAAGATAATGGCAATGGATGCCTTTGCCAAATATTCCATTCAGCAAGGCGTCCTTCCCATCATCGACGCCGTTACTGCTGATCCTTCCCTTCTGCTTCATGCCATCAAGACGCTCGGCTCTATCGCCAGTCCAGTGTCAGCCAGGTTTCTGGTCGAACAACTTTCCTCCAATGATAGAAACATTGCCGATGCCACTGAGACCTCTCTTTCCAGGATGGCTGCTGTTGCCTCTCTCGAACTCAAGAAAGGCCTGAGCAATGACAGCAGGATAGTCAGGGAACGTTGCCTGCGGATATTTCTCCCCATCTCCACTGTAGACGACATTCCCCTCCTCCACCATGTGAAAATGAAAAAAGAGAGGTTTGATCCCGAGCTCCTCGAACAGCTCGAAAAGAAGATCGTGGAGCTTGAAGAACAGAAAATCCTGATAGAGCAGATGGAGCAAGAGGAGCAGGAGGAGGGAAATGTCGAAATGCCATGAGAGAATATTTAGAGAGGTAAACCTGCGAAACAGAACAACCCCCCATTCCTGAATGTCCTGATGGACTTGGCCATAGCTTCTGAATCAAATTCAGCAGCTTGAAGATCGAAAAGATCCAATCTTGTTTGCCAAATAAGACGCTGAATGAGCAAGGCATCTGGTGTCAGAATATACCCCCGGATGACGAAAAGCGACGCAAAAAAAATAACATAAGAAATGGAATAACGACCATGCTTAGAATACAAATGATGCTGCTTAACACAGCGCTGACCTGCAGGCTGCGTGAAGTACCTATAATTATAATCCCATCTCTCAATGCGGAGCAGCCGGGCGGGTCGAGCGCTTGGGCGGATGCCAATTACCCGGCTTCAATGGCCTTTACGTCTCGGATTCTTCAATCCTGTGCTCAGTTTGTTTTTTACCTCGCGCTTGACTCGCGCCGCGAGAACTTGATCATGCTCACTCAGAAACTCTTGCACCGCCCTCGCGTCATGCGCTACAAGCTCACGTAATGCCCACGACATGGCTTTGGCTACCATATCATTATGATCATTCACCAACACGTGGCAGACCCGAAGAGTCCGTGACGTATCTCCTTTTCCTCCATGTGATTGCACGTTCAAGGCCACCGTGCTGACTAACGCTGCTCGGCGCCACCAGCGGTCTTTTGAACAAGCCCACTTAAGAATTAACTTGTCGGATACCTGCCCTTTGAGCCAAGCTGGCCCAGCCAAGTTCCGCGCAAAATCGTCGACCGTCGACCAACTGTTGATGCCTTGACCCAAGTCTTCCACTTCTGCTTCGCCAAGGCGCTCAAACGTCGGTTTATGGCTCTGTATCAACTCGTAGGCGATCCATCGGTAGGCATCAATCTTAAGGAGTTTTCTTGCCAGTTGGAGAACAAACTCTGGGCTGGCGAGCCTCAGCATCCGAGAGTACTTGCGACGAACAGCCCGCATAGTTTGTGTGTTACGAACAGCTAAGGCTTGGATATCCGCGTCAATTGTCGACGCTACTTTCCTCACCTCGCTCAAGTCGGCTGATGGCCTCATTGTTTGCCTGCCATACGCATATCCGCCCAATCGGGATAGGGGGAGCCTCACGGCTTCCCTCCTCCCACACCACCTGGCATACGGATCACGTATACGGCGGTTCGAACGATTACATCAACATTTTGTGTACAGCCGAGGTAAACCCAGTGAGTCAAAGAATCCAGCGGGCAGCGCAAAGCTCAGCGCAGGACTCT
>JBFMGF010000105.1 GCA_040752675.1 Acidobacteriota bacterium | reverse complement strand
GTATGATGACTTCTGCTTCAGAGAATCTTTGCTTTTCTTCTGAGAGAGTTTTCAGTAGAATGATGGCAATGAAGAAAACCTTAAAAATCGCTCATTCCTATCTAAGTGCCAAATGGCACTTTAGTAATTTCATACCAATTTGATGATCGGATCGGAAAGGAGCGGATGATGAAGGTCCAAAACACTGCTGATATCAGGAACATCGCCCTTATCGGGCATGGAGGCGCTGGAAAGACATCCCTCGTCTCAGCATTCCTCTTCTCCATGGGAATCGTAAACAGGCTCGGGAAAACGGCCGACGGAACTGCTATTACAGACTTCGACGAAGAAGAGATCGAAAGGCAGATCTCAATTAACACAGCAATCTGCTATTGCGAATATAAAAAGAAGAAGCTCAATTTCATCGACACGCCTGGTTATGCTAATTTCATAGCGGAAGCGAGGGGAGCCCTCAAAGTTGCCGATGGAGCATTGATGGTCGTATGCGGAGTATCCGGGGTCGAGGTCCAAACTGAGCGGACATGGAAGTATGCGGAAGAGTTCGGTATCCCAATAGTCTTCGTCATCAACAAGCTGGACCGAGAGCGGGGAAATTTCGAAAGGGCCATCGAGTCCCTCCATAAGATATTTGGAAGGACTGCGATTCCCATTCAGATCCCGATAGGCACCGAGAGCGAGTTCAGGGGAGTGATCGATCTGATCAACATGAAGGCTCTCCATTTTGAAAGTGATGCGAGCGGAAAATGTAACGAGCTGGAGATACCGGATCGGCTGAAGGAAGAGGCCAGAACCATGAAAGATCAGCTTGTCGAGTTGATAGCAGAAAACGATGACAGGCTGATGGAAACCTTTTTTGAAAAGGGAGAGCTCACCTTGGATGAGATAACTTCGGGGCTAAAGCAAGCGGTCATTCAGAGACGAATCTTCCCCGTCTGCTGCGCTTCAGCCTCCAGGAATATCGGGACAGGTCCTATCCTGGATGCTATCATCAACTTCATGCCTTCCCCTGGAGAGAGGGAGGATGTCACTGGTATAAACCCGAAGGATAAATCAGAAATAGCCAGGAAACCATCGAAAGAAGAGCCTTATTCCGCCTTCGTCTTCAAGACAATAGCGGACCCCTATGCAGGCAAGATATCCCTCATCAGGGTCTATTCCGGCACAATCAGATCCGATTCAACTGTTTACAATGCTAGCAGAGAGATTAACGAGAGATTGGGAGGCCTATCTTTCCTTCAAGGGAAGAATCAGACCCCTGCTGAAGAGGTCATCGCAGGGGATATCGCCGCAGTGGCAAAACTCAAGGAAACGAAGACAGGAGATACTTTTTCCGACAAGGATAACCCGATAATCATCAAGCCAGTCCTCTTTCCGGAACCAGCCATCTCATTCGCCATAGAACCCAAGGCCAAGGGGGATGAGGACAAGATCTCCATTGCCCTCCAGAAGATCGCAGAAGAGGACCAGATACTGAGAATCAATCGGGATCAGCAAACCAACGAGCTCCTCGTATCAGGCTCTGGAATGGCACACCTGGAAGTGGTTGTTTCAAAGATGAAAAAGAAGTTCGGCGTGGACGCCATACTCAAGCAGCCAAAGGTGCCGTACAGGGAAACCATCAAGAAAAAGGTGGAAGCACAGGGAAAATACAAGAAGCAGACGGGCGGGCGCGGCCAGTACGGTGATTGCAAGATCATCATGGAACCGCTCCCAAGGGGTTCCAATTTTGAATTCATCGATAAGATCTTTGGCGGGGCTATCCCGCAGAACTTCAGGCCCGCCGTGGAAAAAGGGATCCAGGAGGCGAGACAGCAGGGCCTCCTCGCCGGATACCCGGTTGTTGATTTCCGAGTAACCCTGGTAGACGGTTCCTACCATGTTGTCGACTCTTCCGAACTTGCATTCAAGATAGCTGGATCGATGGCCTTTAAAAAGGCGATGGAGGAAGCAAGTCCCACAATTCTGGAGCCTATCATGAACGTCGAGATCATCACCCCGGATGAATACATGGGAGATATCATGGGCGACCTGAACAGCAGGAGAGGCAAGGTCTCGGGGATGGATTCACAGGGATCGGCGCAGGTTATCAAGGCACAGGTGCCGATGTCAGAAATGCTCACATACGCGACTACCCTTAAATCCATAACGGGCGACAGAGGTTCCTACAGCATGGAGTTCTCTCACTACGACGAGGTTCCAGCGCATATTCAGCAGAAGATCATCTCCCAGGCAAAGATTTCCAAAGAGGAAAAAGAGGAATAACGGTCAGAAGTTTTTATTGACAGAAGTTATCTCTATATATTGATCAGAGATTATCATGATGAAGCATACTTACATAGAGGATATTATTAAGCATGAAGGGAAAGAAGTCACCTTGAAGGGGTGGCTTTACAACAGACGCTCATCTGGAAAGGTCAGATTCCTGGTCCTGAGAGATGGAACGGGCTACTGCCAGTGCGTTGCAGGCGCTGCAGATCTGCCCCCTTCCCAGTTCGAGCTCTGCGAGAAGATTACACAGGAATCATCCCTTGAAGTGAGGGGGACGGTCCACAAGGACAGTCGTGCTCCAGGAGGATTCGAACTCATCCTCAAGGAGATCAGACTCATCCAGATGGCGGAAGAATATCCCATCCAGCCAAAGGAACACGGCGTCGATTTCCTCCTCGACAATAGACACCTCTGGATAAGGTCATCGCGACAGCATGCGGTTCTCAAGGTTCGGGATGAAGTCATCAAAGCCATACGAGATTTTTTCTATGACAGGCATTTTATCCTGGTAGATTCCCCGATTTTCACTCCTGCCGCATGTGAGGGGACATCAACGCTTTTTGAAACTGATTATTTCGGCTCAAAAGCCTATCTCACGCAATCCGGGCAGCTCTATCAGGAGCCGGCATGCATGGCTTTAGGGAGAACCTACTGCTTCGGCCCGACTTTTCGAGCGGAAAAGTCCAAGACGAGACGCCACCTGACGGAATTCTGGATGATCGAGCCCGAGGTCGCTTTTGCCGATCTCGATGACATCATGGAACTGGCAGAGGACCTCGTCATCTACATCGTCGAGAGAGTCCTTGAAAGAAAAGGCGAGGAGTTGAAGACGCTGGAAAGAGACACAAAGAAGCTGGAACTCGTCAAGAAGCCTTTCCCAAAAATCAGCTATGATGAAGCGGCGCAGATGCTTAAATCCAGAGGTATCCCCTTCGAATATGGAAATGATTTTGGCGGGACCGATGAAACAATCCTATCCGAAGGGTTTGATAGACCGGTGATGATCCACCACTACCCTGCTGCAATCAAAGCCTTCTATATGCAACCAGACATCCAGAATCCAGACAAAGTCCTCTGCGTCGATGTCATCGCACCGGAGGGATACGGAGAGATCATCGGAGGAAGCCAGAGAATCCACGATCATGATCTTCTACTCAAGAAGATTCAAGAATACAATCTTCCCGCGGAGGCTTTCCAGTGGTATCTCGATATAAGGAAGTACGGTTCTGTCCCCCATTCTGGCTTTGGTATGGGGATAGAGAGGGTCATCGCCTGGATTACAGGGGTCAGTCATCTTCGAGAAGCTATACCCTTTCCGCGGACGCTGAACCGAATTTATCCCTGATTGCATCGCATACCGCTCAGCATCAGATTTCATGAGAAAGTATCGCGAAGCAGATCAGACTTATAAGCAAGGGTGGCATCACCAGGAAAAGCGTCACGAACCGTTTTCTTTCAGTTTCAGGATATATGATTCAGCAGTATGTAAAGAATAGAGTCGGCTTGATAAGTCTAGGATGTCCGAAGAACCAGGTGGATAGCGAGGTCATGATAGGAGTACTTCAGAAGGACGGGTACGAGATCACCTCCGACCTTTCCGGAGCGGAGATCATCATCATCAACACATGCTCGTTCATCGAAGCGGCCAAGAGGGAGTCTCTTGAGACTATCTTCGAAGTCGCCGAATTGAAAAAATCGGGATCACTCAAAAAGCTGATCGTCGCGGGATGCCTCCCCCAGAGATATTGCTCCGAACTGCAACGGGAAATCCCAGAAGTGGATCACCTCCTCTCCGTTAATGATGTAGAGAGGATCGCGGAGGTTTGCCGCCAAGATAAGAAAACGCTGCCTCCCGATCGTTTTTCTTCTCCTCGCTATCTCTACTCGGAGCGCTCCCCAAGGTTTCTTTCCTCCCCGCGATTTTACGCTTACGTCAAGATCGCGGAAGGATGCAACCACTCCTGCTCGTTCTGCATCATTCCCCGGATCAGGGGAAAATACAGGTCAAGAAGCGTAGCTTCGATAAAAGAGGAGGTAATGAACCTCTCCGGATCAGGCGTGAAGGAGATCAACCTGATCGCCCAGGATACAACCTCCTTCGGGATCGATCTCGGGATGGAGAACGGCCTTTCGTTGCTTATCGAAAAACTCTCCTCCATAGAAGGAATCCGCTGGATACGGATCCTCTATGGACATCCTGCCGGGATCGGCGATTCCCTCCTCAAGAGCATCTCATCGAGTGAAAAAATATGCCGTTATCTTGACATCCCCTTCCAGCATGCCAGCAAGCGGATCCTCAGGAGCATGAAGCGAGGGGGAAGTTCAAAATCCCATCTGGATCTCATCAATAAGATAAGAAGATATCTCCCGGAGATAACTCTGAGAACAGCGGTCATAGTCGGCTACCCCGGGGAAACGGAAGCGGAGTTTCAAGAGCTTCTTGCCTTCTGTAGCGAAGCGCGATTCGATCATCTCGGAGTCTTCAGATATTCTCACGAAGAGGGAACCGAAGTTTATGACCTGGACGACAGCATCTCGGAAGAGCTCAAAGAAGAGCGGTATAGGACGCTGATGGCAATGCAGCAGGGCATATCGCTTGAGAAAAACCGATCCCGCGTCGGAAAAGTATTTGATCTCATCTGCGAAGGGGTCTCCAGCGAATCGGATGACCTTCTATCTGGAAGGATGGAGAGTCAAGCCCCGGATATAGACAGCAGGGTCCTCATCAATGAAGGAAGCGCGGAAGCGGGAGAGTTCGTACGAGTTCAAATCACGGAAAGTCATCCCTATGACCTGGTGGGGAAGATAATTGGAAAACTTTAAAGAGCTGACGATCCTGGAAAAAATCAAGATCATCCTGTCCACATTCTTCTTCACTGGATATTCTCCTCTAATCCCGGGGACCGCGGGGACGGCTGGCGGTCTTCTTCTCTACTGCTTCCTTACCAGATTTGCATCGATCTTCATCTACATCTCGGCATCGATTCTTCTCATAGTTACAGGAGTCTGGGCTTCAGACTTTGCCGAGAGATTCTATGGGAGAAAGGATCCTCCTCGAGTCGTCATCGATGAAGTAGCTGGATTTCTTCTCGCCATGCTCTTCATCAAGCCACGTCTCTTCAATGTCATTATCGGATTCGTTCTCTTCAGAACCATTGATATCATAAAGCCCCCTCCTGCAAGATATTTTGAGAGGATGGAAGGAGGCGTGGGAATCATGGTGGATGACGTTGTCTCGGCATTCTATACAAACATGCTTATGCAGACGCTTCTTCCCGTCTTGAACCTTATTTGATACCGGTGCAATTGGATGATCACCATACACGAGACAGAAAGCATCAAAGAGCCTCTGGGCCGTGTCGTGGCAACCATAGGAAACTTCGACGGTATCCACATGGGTCACCGAAGAATCATCGAAAAAGTGCTGGAGAGAGGGCAGGCACTCCGTTTGAAGACCGTGTTGATAACCTTCGATCCTCACCCTGCACGCGTCATCGCTCCTTTCTATCCCCTCAGACTTATCCATACGAAGCACCAGAAGACTCGCATGCTGGAAACGACCGGCATCGACGTCCTTCTCTTCATATCCTTCGACAGGGACATTTCCCTCCTCACGGCGGAAGAGTTTCTCTCGCAAGTCCTTCTTAGCAGAATGACTCCGGAAGAGATCTATGTCGGAGAGAATTTCCGGTTCGGCAGGAACAGGAGCGCCGATTCGAAGACCCTATCAGCCTTGGGAGAGAAGCTTGGCTTCAAAGTGGGCATCATCGAATCGGTCATTATCGATGGCGAGACGGTCAGCAGTTCCATCATTCGTCGAATGATCGAAGATGGCCGTGTGGAGAGGGCGTCTCTCTTTCTCGGTCATCTATTCTCCATCGAAGGAGAGGTGATGCCGGGAGAAGGGATAGGAAAGACCATTAAAATCCCTACTGCAAACATCCATCCCAGGAATGAGCTCCTTCCCAGAATGGGCGTGTATATCACCGAATCCCTGGTCGCAGGCTCGAAGCACAGGAGCGTGACGAACATCGGGATCAGGCCCACCTTCAATCTCCAGACTTACAGTATCGAGACTCATATCATGGATTTTCAGTCAACCATCTATGGAGAAGAAATCGAGGTCTTCTTCCATAAGAGAATAAGGGATGAGCTTAAATTCGAGAACCTTGAGAAGCTGAGGGAGCAGATCGAACGTGATATCGAGGAGATGAAATCCTTCTTTGCAGGCGGTAGACCTATTTCTTAAAGAGTGAGTCCCACTTCTTCTTCGCCTCTTCGGACCTCAGATTGGCGTGTGTCCTTACAGAAGGTTCAAAATACTCGCAGAAGTTAGATCTTTCTTTGTCTGAGACCCATTCTGCGGCTGGCTCAAGGCATTGATTGTGAGATGGCCTGTCATAGAAACGGCAGTTCCTGCAGCACCTGATGGCGCTGCCGCATCGGCGACAGACATCGGATCGGCTGAACTTCTCCTGAAGTTCTATATCACTGCCGCAATGAAAGCATCTGAACATATCCCCTCTCCGAGCACGCTTTTTATTATACATGAAAGTGAGACATCAGTGAAAAGACCTAGAAGCCACAAAATACGATATAATGAGAATTCATTGAAAGAGGAGCCGGTTCGATGTCATTTTTCATCACTTTTGAAGGAGTCGAGGGGTGCGGGAAAACTACACAGGCCAGGGAGCTGGCAAGCCATCTGAAAACAAAAGGATATGAAGTCTTTCTCACCAGAGAGCCTGGAGGAACGGAGATAGGAAATGCCATACGGAGGATCCTGCTAGACTCGAAGAACAGCGGGATGAACCCTTATACGGAGCTCTACCTCTATCTTGCCGCAAGAGTTCATCACATCCAGGAGGTCATAATTCCCCGCCTCGAGAGGAACGAAATCGTCATCTGCGACAGATTTTCTGACGCTACCAAGGCATATCAGGGATTTGCAAGAGGAATCCCGCTGAATTTTATCGAACGGTTGCACAGGACAAATCTTCACCCTCTCAAGCCCGATCTGACCATTCTGCTCGATCTAAGCCCGGAGATCGGCCTGAAAAGGGCCAGAGAGAGGAACAGTTCGAAGAAAGTATTCAAGGAGGGGAGATTCGAAGAAGAAGCACTTGCCTTTCACAGAAAGATCCGAAAGGGGTACCTTGATATTGCGAAAAAGGAAAGAAAAAGAATCAAGATTGTCGACGCATCCGGGGATCTCGAAGAGGTTCGGCAAGAGGTCTTTCGCAAGGTCGATGAATTCCTGAAGAGAAGTGGAAAGAAAAAATCGACCGTGAGGGTTAGAGCATCGTGAGCTTTTCAGAGATCGCTGGCAACAGAAAGGTTATAGAGCTCCTGGAGAAGGGAGTTCGAGGAGATGCCCTCTTTCCCTCTCTCATCTTCTATGGGAAAGAGGGGGTCGGCAAGAAATTGACGGCGATGACCATGGCTAAGGGATTCAACTGCGAATCCGGCATCGATGTTCCATGCAATCGTTGCAGGACATGCAGGACCATCGATTCACTCAATTGCCCTGATGTTCAACTGATCCTCCCGGAATTCTACGATTCCAGAGTGGAAGACGAAAAGAAATCACGCAGTCTGAAGATCGATCAGATCAGGAACCTAATCGATAACATCCACTTCAGACCTTACTCCAGCAGGAAGAAGGTGTATGTCATTGACCATGCAGAGACTCTCACAGAGGAGTCATCCAACGCTCTTCTGAAGACTCTCGAGGAACCTCCAGGCTATGCGGTCATCATCCTCCTGACTACCGCATACCACTCCCTGCTGCCAACGATCAGGTCGAGATGCTGGGGACTGGCGTTTAACCCCATTCCATCCCGGGAGATAGAGGACTTCCTTATACGGAAGAAAGGTTTCGAGCAAAGCAAGGCAAGGAAGCTATCTATCCTTAGCGAGGGAAGCCTGGGAAAAGCCCTCCAGGAAGACTTGGAGGATTTTATCGGAAGAAGCGAGAAGCTGATGGCTCTTGTCGAAGAGGCCTCTCAGGGAAAGCTGGCTGGAGCCATGAGATGGGGGGATGAGATGCAAAAGGATGTCGAGAAGTTCCAGCGTGATCTTAATATTCTCTCCTCTCTCTTCCGCGACATTATCGTCCTCCGGGAAGCGAAAGACCGTTCCTTCCTCATCAACGAGAATCTAACGGAGCGGCTCATGCAGCAACAGGATAGGCTGGCAGAAAAAGCTTTATCGCTTTTGGAGATAATAGAGGAAGTCAAAGAATCGCTCAATCTTAACATCAACAAGAAAATCGCCGCCGAGCGCATCCTTTTCGAGTTATCCCTTTCCCTTTAGCCGCTCTTCTTCATGTAGGATACCGATTCTATATGGTAGGTATGCGGGAACATGTCGGCAGGAACGACTTCAACAAGCTTATAGCCCAGCTCCTTCAGGAACCTAATGTCCCTTGCAAGAGTGGAGGGATTGCAGGAGACATAGATGATCCGATCTGGCGAGAGAGATCCCAGATTAGCAATTAAGTTCTTCTGCATCCCGGACCTTGGAGGATTCACTACGGCTAGATCATACTTGCTATTAGAATAGGTAAGTCCTTTCGTGCCGGCTCCCGCGTCCATGCAAAGAAATTCACAGTTGGTTATATTGTTGCGCCTTGCATTCTTTATGGCGGCCTGGATGGAAGGCCTTGAGTTGTCTATTCCAAGAACCTCTCCTGACATACTTGAAAGAGAGAGCGAAATAGCCCCTGAACCGCAATACAGGTCGATGATTGATGAGACTCCTTCTTCCGCGGCAAACTCACGGACGATCCTAAGAATGTTTTCCATCTGTTTGGTGTTAGCCTGAAAGAAGCAGTCGGAATCTACAAGAAATCGGAGGCCCCCGACCTCTTCCTCGATGGTCCCGTCACCGAAAAAGATCATGAATGTGAAGGAAACATCTTTCCCCTTCTCTTCTTTCGTTTCATCCTCCCCTTTCATTCCTTTCTTTCCTCCCGTTCCCTTAAAGACAAATGTCTTCACCTCCGGAAAGCCTTTCTTGAGGACTTCCGCAAGATCACCGGCGGAATCCTCATAATCCGATGGACCCGTCAAGGCAACCAGGAATTCGCCTGTTTTTCTCCCCTCTCTGATCAGCAGATGCCTGAGATCTTCTTCTCCACCGTAACTCTTTCTGACCTCAAGCTCTGAAAAGAAGTCCGCACATCTTTTCAGGATCCTGTCGGCCGTTAGAGATTGAAGGGAGCATGTTCTTATTCCGGTAATCATATCGTGACATCCGGGGAGATGAAGACCGAGGCTCACCTTGCCTTCTGCATCGAAGCCGAACGAGAATTCCATTCTGTTCCTGTATCGATAGATTTCCGCCGATGGAAGAATATCTCTAAGCTTAGGTTCCTTTTCTCCTGCTATCCTTATCAGGAGGTCGGCGATCTGCTTCTTCTTATAATCAAGCTGGCAGGTATATTTCATTTCAATGAGCTGGCATCCTCCACAGCTTTTGTGATGCTTGCACCTCGGCGTGATCCTCTTATCAGAATATTCGAGAAATTCGAGGACCTTCGCCTGTGCGTAATTCGGCTTCCTGTTGACTACCTTTGCCCTCACTCTATCACCAGGAAGAGCGCCGTCCACCCAGATGACAAAGGAGGAGATACGGGCAAGCCCTCTTCCCCCATACCCTAGGTCTTCGATTTTAAGATCGTAAACGTTTCCTTCTGAAATCAATATCTTCAACCTATCATGAACTGCGAGTTCTCTTTACATAGGCGAAAAAATTTTTGCTATTTTATCATAAATAAGATTCTTTCTGATATTCGCCTTCAATTAATCTAATTTATTGAAAAATAAGTAAAACCTAGTTTGAGCGATTTTTAGCATAAGAAATCCCACCCAATGAGTTATACTGTTGATATGAAACAAAAAACAACAGACAGCAACTTTGCTGTCCTTAACCCATAGGGTGGGAGGAAATCATGAA
>JBFMGF010000104.1 GCA_040752675.1 Acidobacteriota bacterium | reverse complement strand
GGAAAAAAAGGCGAAGGCAAAAGGCAGGACCCTCATAATCTTAAACGATTGCATCGGTCCTCCTTTTGTTAAGACTGGCAAGAAAATGTAAAGAGCTATCCTGACAATTGTCAGATCAAATTGTTATATAAACAAATTTATATATACTTCTAAGCTCATCCAGTTGCAAGCCTTTTGTTTGGATTTTCAGGAATTCCTGCTTGATTTGAATGCCGTCCTATTCTTGAAAAATCTCCGCCTGTTTTACCTATTCCTTATCAGCGATCTCAGGATCTTTAGATTTTGCACATCCTCAGCATAGTCTGGCCCTTTTGGCGTCTCAAGGTACATCGGAAACTTTTTCAGGAGTCGGTCATTCAGGAGGAAACGGAATGGCTCCAGTCCCATCTCACCCTTACCAATGTGCTGATGTCTGTCGACGCGGCTCCCTAATCCTTTGAGAGAATCGTTGAGATGGAACGCTTTCAAGAGGTTAAGCCCAAGGATCCGATCGAACTCTCTGAACGTCTTATCGAAGCTCTTCTTATCCCTGATCTCATACCCGGCTGCGAAAGCATGGCAGGTATCGAAGCATATCCCGATAGCACACTTTTTCTTAACATTCTTTATGATCTTTGCCAGATGCTCGAATCTGTATCCGAGGTTGGTCCCCTGCCCGGCCGTTGTCTCGAGGACTACCATGGTCTTGAATCCTTTAGTCCTTGAGTGAATCCTGTCGATAGCCTCGGCGATCCGCATCAGCCCTGCCTCCTCCCCGGCTCCCATATGGGAACCTGGATGGGTGATGAGAAAGGGTATTTCCAGTTGTTCGCACCGGTTCATCTCCATGACGAATGCATCTATCGATCTCTTCCAGAGAAGATCGTCAGGCGAACCGAGATTGATCAGATAGGCATCATGGGCAACGACCAGATCGATCCCCATCTCCTTTCTGTTCCTCTTGAAGTTTTCAATTTCCTCCTTTGCAAGAGGCTTGGCTTCCCACTGGTTCGAGCTTTTCGTGAATATCTGGATCGTATCGCAGCCGATCTTTTTCCCGAGTGGAATCGATTTATCTACTCCTCCAGCAATCGACATGTGAGCACCCAGAAGCATAACCTCTCCAGAAACCGTCCTTTATGAATTATCATTCCATGGGAACTGCTGAATGGTCTTCAAAATATAGATGCATTGCTCCTGAAACTGTCCCTTATTGAATTATCATCCCATGAGCTCTTGACGCGATAGTCATTTTATCCTATTTCACATCATTGGGAACGATATCTTTGTGGCATAGGGCAAAGTCGTACTTAACCGGATCCTCAGGATCTATCATTTTCAACGTCTCGGTTATCTCGACAGCCATATGCCAGGATGGATTTTCTCTTCTGGTCAGACCCAGCTTCTGCGCTGCGGCAACAACGTGAATATCTAAAGGTATGACCAGCTGCGATCTCGCCACTCCTTTCCATAGACCCAGATCAAGCCGATCCTTACGGATCATCCATCTCAAGAAGAGGTTGAGACGCTTGCATGGCGAACCATCGGACGGGGACGGAAAGAAAAATATCACGCCGCCATATTTCTTCCTTGATTTTCGGCTCCCTATCATTCCTGAAGACGATGCAACTCTTTTCAACAGGAGTGCCCTTCTCGAGAAAGAATCGATGGCACACTTCATGTCTGAAAGCGGGTCGTACCCTTGCATGAAAAACGCTTCTACGGATCCATGCTGCTCGATCATCTGTTTTGCGAAAAAGATCAGATTTGCAACATCCTCGCCATCGTTGAATCTGTGCCTGAAATTACCAAATAAAGCTTTCCATTTGTACGGCTCGAATTTGAGAAGGAATCGAAGTGGAGAGGGATTCA
Organism: Acidobacteriota bacterium; assembly: GCA_040752675.1. Taxonomy (NCBI): domain Bacteria; kingdom Pseudomonadati; phylum Acidobacteriota; species Acidobacteriota bacterium. The sequence goes on along the minus strand of JBFMGF010000104.1, from coordinate 355 downwards.
TCGCATTCAGAACGGTCGCGACATTTTTCTTGATCATCTTGATGTTCCCGTATGATAGCGATGATGCGATGAGTGCCGCGATCTCCATCTCTTCTCTGCACCTGTACTGATGCACAAACATTAGAGGATCGGAATCAAGATAGCTCTTCCTGTTGTATCGTCTGTATAGCTCGTCGAGATACTCCTTTAATTTTTCTCTCTTCATAAAGTTTATAATTATATTTTAACTCAGTAGTGTCCCAACGTTACTTGAATAATATCAGCTGGTTAGAAAAATCGTGATCCATTTCTTCCAAGTCAAACTGTGAAAATGCTTGCAATAGCGGAGTTTTCTCAAAAAGAGTCACACTCAAAA
>JBFMGF010000103.1 GCA_040752675.1 Acidobacteriota bacterium | reverse complement strand
TTCGCCAGCGTCATCGTGATCGCTGACGTCAATGTCGTCTTCCCGTGATCAACGTGCCCGATCGTCCCTATGTTTACGTGCGGCTTCGTCCTTTCAAATCTCTCCTTGGACATGGTCGCCTCCTTGATTCAAAATTTAATGAGTCCCATGCAGTTTTGTTATGACAATTTCACTGATGCTTCTGGGAGGTTCGTCGTAGTGCGAGAATTGCATGCTGTATGTTCCTCTCCCCTGTGTTATGGAGCGGAGATCGGTGGCATAGCCGAACATCTCCGAGAGGGGGACGAGAGCCGTAATGATCCTCGTTCCACCCCTAGTATTGATATTCTTCACCTTTCCCCTTCTCGAGTTCAGATTTCCGATGATGTCTCCCATGAACTCCTCGGGAGTTATAACCTCGACGTTCATCACAGGTTCAAGAAGAACGGCCTCCGCTTTCAGAACGGCATCGCGGAAGGCCATAGAGCCCGCAATCTTGAACGCTATTTCGGATGAATCCACTTCGTGGTAGGATCCATCAACGACGGTCGCCCGGATCCCCTTCATCGGATATCCGGCCAGGACCCCATGCTCCATCGCTTCTTTGACACCATCCTCTATAGCAGGAATGTATTCTCTCGGTATTGCTCCTCTCACAATTCTGCTCTCAAAGAGGAAATCTTCTCCATCAGATGTAGGTTCAATCTCGATCTCAACATCGCCATACTGCCCTCTTCCTCCGGTCTGCCTGATGTATCTGCCGGACCCGGAGGCTTTTTTAGTGATCGTTTCCCTGTAGGCCACTTCCGGCTTTCCCACTCTCGCGCCGACGTTAAACTCTCGCAGGAGCCTATCAACGATGATCTCAAGATGAAGTTCCCCCATCCCCGAGATAAGGGTCTGCATCGTCTCTTTATCCGAGTGGACCTTGAAGGTTGGGTCTTCATGGACCAGTCTCTCGAGAGCATAGCCCAACCGGTCTTGATCGTCTTTCGTCCTGGGCTCGATGGCAACGGATATGACCGGTTCCGGGAACTCCATTGACTCAAGGACGATGGGATGGTTCTCATCGCATATAGTGTCTCCCGTGGAGACATTCTTCATCCCAACAGCTGCAGCGATGTCCCCTGCACGTATCTCTTTTATATCTTCCCTGTTATTGGCATGCATCTTCAGTAGTCTTCCAATCCTTCCCTTTGTGTTCTTCGTCGCGTTGAGAACGATCGATCCGGTCCTGAGCATCCCGGAATAGACCCTCAGGAAGGCAAGATTACCGACGTAGGGATCGTTCATGATCTTGAAGATAAGAGCAGAAAAAGGCTCGTCATCCTGCGCCTTTCTCTCGATCCTTGTGTGCGTCCCCTGAATCACCCCGCCTACCGGAGGAACGTTCACTGGAGATGGGAGGAAATCGATGACGGCATCGAGGAGCGGCTGTATCCCCTTGTTCTTGAAGGCCGCTCCGCATAAGACTGGAGCCACATTGAGATCCAGGGTTCCTCTTCTGATTGCATGGACGATCTCATCCTTGGTGATCTCCTCGCCCGATAAATATTTTGTCAGGAGTGTATCGTCGATCTCGCATAGCGTTTCAATCAGATGCTCTCTCCCCTTCCGGGCAGCTTCCCTGTACTCATCAGGGATGTCCACGATTTCATAGCTCGTCTTGGAGGCCTCTCCATAATATCTGTATGCTCTACTACGGATAAGATCGATCATCCCGGTGAAAGAATCTTCCCTCCCCCAGGGGATCTGGATGACGATTGGAGTGGTGTTGAGTCTCGTCCTCATCATATCGACGCATCTTTCGAAATCTGCCCCCCGTCTGTCCATCTTATTCACGAACGCAATCTTCGGAACGCCATATTTGTCAGCTTGCCTCCAGACCGTCTCCGATTGTGGCTGGACTCCTCCCACTGCACAGAAGATTGCGATGGCACCATCGAGGACTCTCAGCGACCTCTCCACTTCCGCTGTGAAATCAACGTGGCCCGGCATGTCGATGATGTTGATCCTGTAATCATTCCAGAAGCATGTCGTCGCCGCCGAGGTGATGGTGATTCCACGCTCCTGTTCCTGAACCATCCAGTCCATTGTGGCCGTTCCCTGGTCCACTTCACCGATCTTGTAGTTGATCCCTGTGTAGAAGAGGATCCTCTCGGTTGTAGTGGTCTTACCTGCATCAATGTGGGCCATGATGCCGATATTCCTTGTCTTTTCCAGTGGAATAGCTCTAGACAATTTAGTATCCCTCGACATGATTACCATCGATAATGGGCAAAAGCTTTGTTCGCCTCTGCCATCTTATGCGTATCTTCTCTCTTCTTGATGGCGCCTCCTCTGTTTTCCGAAGCATCTAGGATTTCTCCAGCCAGCTTTTCACGCATGGTCTTCTCGCCTCTCTCCTTCGAGTACTGTATCAGCCAGCGGAAGGAAAGAGAGAGCTTCCTGTCGGGGTTGACCTCCACTGGAATCTGATAATTTGCGCCTCCAACCCTTCGCGATTTCACTTCGAGCATCGGTTTGACGTTCTCCAAGGCCTTCTTGAAGGTTTTAAGCGGATCATCTTTGGTTTTGGCCTGGATGATGTCCATGGCGCCATAGAAGATGTTTTCCGCAGTCGCTTTTTTACCCTTTCTCATTATGGCATTGAGGAATTTTGCCACAAGAGTAGACTGGTAGATCGGGTCCGGGTTGAGCTCTTTTCTGGTAACTACTCCTCTTCTTGGCACTTACTATCCTCCTTGCGTAATGATCCCAAGCCCCGATACCTCTGGCTCAAGGCATCGCGCGACGCTACTTGGGATTATGCTGATTTGGGCCTCTTGGCCCCGTATTTCGACCTACCCTGTTTTCTCCCCTCGACCCCAACTGAATCGAGGGTGCCTCTGATTACATGATATCTCACACCGGGAAGATCCTTCACTCTCCCCCCTCGTATGAGAACAATCGAATGTTCCTGCAGATTATGGCCGATCCCGGGAATGTAGGTGGTCACTTCGATCCCATTCGTCAGTCTCACTCTCGTTACTTTCCTGAGAGCCGAATTCGGCTTCTTGGGTGTCGTTGTGTATACCCGGACGCAGACACCTCTCTTCTGCGGTGAATTTCCGAGAGCCGGGCTACTCGTCTTTGATAAGACCCTTTGTCTCGCCTCTTTTACAAGTTGGTTGATCGTCGGCACAAATTACTCCACTTTCCCATCTCAAAGAAAAATAATCCTTTTGACGAAATTTTTTAATTTAGCAAAAACGCTTTTTTATGTCAATAGATAGTTCTTTTTATCGGCGGTTTTTAACTCTCGCTTCCACCGACCGAAGCAGCATCTTCGCCGCCGGTTTCCGCCGTCACCTTGCCGCTCTCAGCGCCCTCGACCTCTTCCTCTTCAGCCTCCTCGGCGGAAACGACGCAGAATTTTCTATAGTACTCCATTCCCGTTCCTGCCGGAATGAGCCTCCCCATGATTACGTTTTCCTTCAATCCTCTGAGATAATCGGTCTTTCCTGCGGCGCTCGCCTCTGTCAGGACGCGCGTCGTCTCCTGGAAGGAGGCAGCCGAAATGAAGCTATCCGTCGCCAGCGATGCCTTGGTTATACCGAGGAGGAGGTCCTTCCCGCGAGCAGCATCTCCCCTCTCCTTCTCGATCTTCCTGTTTTCTTTCTGGAAACGGAAGCGATCGACCTGTTCATCAATGATGAAATCGGTGTCTCCAACATCTTCGATTTTCACCCATCTCATCATCTGTCTTATTATTACCTCGATATGCTTATCATTGATGTTTACTCCCTGAAGCCTGTAAACCTCTTGGATCTCGTTAACAAGATATTTCTGGAGCTCTTCTTTTCCAAGAACGGTCAGGATGTCGTGAGGATTAATAGGACCGTCCATCAGGGGTTCCCCGGCTCTGACCCTTTCTCCTTCCTGGACGATAATGTGGACACCTCTCGGAATATTGTATTGCTTCTCAACACCCATCTCGTTCCTGACGAATACATTTCGCTCTCCCTTGACAATATCTCCGTATCTGACGATGCCATCGATCTCCGTAATGATGGCCGCTTCTTTCGGTTTTCTCGCTTCGAAGAGTTCCACGACTCTGGGAAGTCCACCGGTGATATCCTTGGTTTTCGTCGTCTCCCTCGGGATCTTGGCAAGGATATCTCCCTGGAAAACCATATCCCCATCCTCAAAGATCAGATGAGCTCCGGATGGCATCGTGTATTTCCTGAGAATCTTCTCGTCTTGATCCTTGATGATTAGCTGGGGATGCTTCTTCTCATCCTGGGATTCGATGATGACTTTACTCCTGAATCCTGTTACCTCGTCCACCTCTTCCCTCATGGTCACGCCTTCCTCGATATCCTTGAAGTTAAGCGTGCCGCTAACCTCAGTGAGGATGGCGTTAGTGTATGGATCCCACTCCACGAGCAGCATCCCTGGTTGGACGAGCTGCCCATCTGAAACCTTGAGGGAAGCGCCGTAGACGACCGGATGTCTTTCTCTCTCTCTTCCGTCGCGGTCCATCACGACTATTGCACCGTTTCGGTTCATAACAACAAAATCGCCCTTCTTGTTCCTTACACTCGTAATGTTCACATACTTGAACTTTCCCTCGTTCTTAGCATTGATCGTCGATTGCTCGGCAGCACCCCTTGCCGTTCCGCCGATATGAAAGGTCCTCATCGTCAACTGGGTTCCCGGCTCTCCGATCGATTGCGCAGCGATGACTCCCACGGCCTCGCCGAGCTCGACCATCTTTCCGGTGGCCAGGCTTCTTCCATAACATTTAATGCAGACCCCTCGCTCCGTCTCGCAGGTGAGAACCGACCGGATTCTTGCTTTTTCAACACCTGCATCCTCGATCTTCGCAGCGGTATCTTCAGTAATTTCCTGGTTCTTCTCTACAATAATCTCACCCGAAATCGGATCGATGATGTTTTCCGCCGCCACCCTCCCGATCAATCGGTCGCCGAGCGATTCGATGACCTCTCCTCCCTCGATGATGGCTTCAACAACAATGCTGTGAGGAGTGCGGCAATCATCTTCACTCACAATGACATCCTGCGCTACGTCGACGAGCCTTCGCGTAAGATAGCCTGAGTCGGCGGTCTTCAATGCAGTGTCCGCAAGACCTTTTCTTGCTCCATGGGTGGAGATGAAGTACTGCAACACGTTCAACCCTTCCCTGAGATTGGCCGTGATAGGGGTCTCGATTATCTCTCCTGAGGGCTTCGACATTAAACCGCGCATTCCTGCAAGTTGTCTCATCTGGAGCTTGCTTCCCCTTGCCCCCGAGTCCGCCATCATGTAGATTGAGTTGAACTCTCCCATCCCCTTGAGCATCTTCTCGGCAATCCTGTCGGTAACATCGGACCAGATCCCGATGACCTTGTTGTAACGTTCACCGTTGGTGATGATCCCATCCAGGTACTGTTGCTCAACGGCGCTCTGTTCCTTCCTTGCTCTATCGATGAGCTCTTCCTTCTCGGATGGGATAACCATGTCATCGATTCCGATGGAGAACCCTGCCTTCGTTGCGTATAGGAAACCGATATCCTTGAGGCTGTCGAGCATCTCTACCGCTTTATCATTTCCGCTGTGCTGAATGCAGAAGGCCACGAGTTGGGCAAGCCCCTTTTTCTTCAGGTGTCCATTGATGTAAGGGGTCTCTTTCGGGAGAAAGCTGTTGAAGATGACCCGACCCACCGTCGTGTCGATGAGCTGATTGTCTATCTCCTGGATGTAGGAGTGCGTTATATCCTGGTCATCCTTCATCGTTGTCAAATCGATGAAGTCTCCTTTGTATCTCAACCGGATCGGAGCCAGTGTTTCAACCTCTCCGGCCTCAAGGGCATGGATCACCTCATCCACATCGGAAAACCGTTTCCCCTCGCCTCTGGATCCTCTCTTCTCTTTTGTAAGATAGTAACAGCCCAGGACGATATCCTGCGTCGGGTTGACGATGGGCTGACCATTGGCCGGTGAGAGGAGGTTTTGCGTCGAGAGCATAAGGACATGGGCTTCTATCTGCGCTCGAGCGGAGAGCGGGACGTGGACTGCCATCTGATCTCCATCAAAGTCGGCGTTGAAGGCCGTACAGACTAGAGGATGGATCTTGATCGCCTTTCCCTCCACCAGAATGGGCTCAAAGGCCTGGATTCCAAGCCTGTGAAGCGTTGGGGCCCTGTTGAGGAGGACAGGATGGTCTTTGATGACCTCCTCGAGGATATCCCATACTTCCGGCTGTTCCAGCTCCACCATCTCCTTGGCAGCCTTGATCGTCGTCACGAGACCGCGCTCCTCAAGCTTGTTGTAAATAAAAGGCTTGAAGAGTTCCAAGGCCATCTTCTTGGGAAGACCGCACTGATTGAGCTTGAGCTCGGGACCAATGACTATAACGGATCGCCCAGAATAATCGACTCTCTTCCCGAGGAGATTCTGTCTGAACCGACCCTGTTTTCCCTTCAATGTATCGCTCAGCGACTTTAGCGCTCTGTTGTTTGAGCCTCTTATGACACGACCCCTTCTCCCGTTGTCGAAGAGAGCATCGACAGCTTCCTGAAGCATCCTCTTCTCGTTTCTCACGATGACATCCGGGGCCTTCAGTTCCAGCAATTTTTTCAGACGGTTGTTCCTGTTGATGACCCTGCGGTATAGGTCGTTCAGATCTGATGTCGCAAACCTTCCTCCATCGAGTGGAACAAGCGGCCGCAGTTCAGGCGGGATGACTGGAATGACGTCGAGGACCATCCACTCGGGTTTGTTGCCAGACCGCTTGAACGCATTGACGACCTTCAGTCTCTTGGCATACTTGGTCCTCTTCTGGATCGAGGTCTCCTGGTTCATCTTCTCCCTCAGTTCTCTGGAAAGAGTCTCGATATCTACTCTTTGAAGGAGTTCCTTGATCGCCTCTGCACCCATCTTCGCCTGAAATTTATCGCCGTACTCCGCGGAGAGCTCCTTGTACCTCTCATCGGTCAGAAGCTCTTTCTCTTTCAGTGGAACCTTTTTATCGTTGACTTCTATAACGACGTATGCTTCAAAGTAGAGGATCCTCTCAAGGTCTCTTAGGGAGATGTCGAGGAGATGCCCTATCCGGCTTGGCAAACCTTTGAAGAACCAGACATGGGAGACGGGAGAGGCAAGTTCTATGTGCCCCATCCGCTCGCGCCTGACCTTGGACTGAGTAACTTCAACACCGCACTTGTCGCAGACGACGCCGCGGTGTTTCATCCTCTTGAATTTGCCGCAAAGGCACTCCCAGTCGGTGACGGGACCGAATATCTTGGCGCAGAACAAGCCATCTTTCTCAGGCTTGAACGTTCTGTAATTTATTGTCTCCGGCTTCGTCACCTCGCCGTGGGACCACATCCTGATCTTCTCCGGCGAGGCCAGGCTGATCCTCATGGCGGTGAAGTCATTGATCGTTCTAGCTTTATCAAAAAGGAAGAAATTCTTATTCAAGATTCTCCCCTCCTATTAAGAAATAGTATTATTTTGCTTCATCTGTCAGAAGCTCCACGTTGAGGCAGAGACCCTGCAGTTCACGGACAAGAACGTTGAACGATTCTGGCAGTCCCGGCTCGCCTATGTTCTGCCCCTTCACGAGGGCCTCGTAAGCTTTTGTCCTTCCTTGGACATCGTCCGATTTAGCAGTGAGGAGTTCCTGAAGTGTATGCGCAGCTCCGTAAGCCTCCAGAGCCCACACCTCCATCTCGCCGAACCGTTGTCCTCCGAACTGAGCTTTCCCGCCAAGCGGTTGCTGTGTGATAAGTGAGTAAGGGCCAATGGACCTCGCATGGATCTTATCATCGACGAGGTGCGAGAGTTTCATCAGATAGATGTACCCGACCGTGACCGGATGATCAAAGGGGAGCCCTGTCTTGCCGTCATACAGGATTGTCTTCCCGTTGAGTGGCAGGTTAGCTTCCTTGAGCTGCTCTTTGATCTCATTCTCATTAGCCCCATCGAAAATGGGAGTCGAATAGTATCTCCCGAGGCTCTTGGCTGCCCAGCCGAGATGAGTCTCGAGGATCTGACCGACGTTCATCCTCGATGGTACGCCCAGGGGGTTCAGAATGACATCGATGGACGTTCCATCGGGGAGATATGGCATATCTTCTTCTGGGATGACTCGCGCAATGACACCCTTGTTCCCATGCCTGCCGGCGATTTTATCACCCGCCTGGAGCTTTCTCTTCATGGCCACATAAACCTTGACCATCTTGATCACACCTGGAGCAAGCTCGTCGCCGCGTTTTAATAGCTCTATCTTGTCTTTGTGGAATCTCTTCAGAATCTGGATCCTCTTCTCCGTCCTCTCCTCGATTTTCTTTATCTCGTCTACTTTCTCCTTCTTCTTCGGCTTGATCTCGCACCGCAGAAGGTCCTCTGCAGAGAGAGATGCTAGTATCTCGAGGGTAAGCCTGGTTCCCTCCTCATGGAGGATCTTCCGCGTTCTCTTATCCTTGAGAGGAGCGGCAAGTTTCTCATCGAGAAGGAGATCAGTAATCTTGTTACGGTTCTCTTCTCTCAGGATTCGGATCTCGTCGTTCAGGTTTTTTTCCATCCGATCGATAACATCCTGCTCGATTTTCCTTGCTCGGCTGTCTTTCTCCGTCCCTTTCCTGCAGAAGATCTTCACGTCAACGACTGTCCCCTCGATCCCCGGTGGAGTCGTCAGCGAGGCGTCCTTCCAGTCACCGGATTTCTCGCCGAATATTGCCCGCAATAGTTTTTCCTCGGGAGTGAGCTGAGTCTCCCCCTTGGGAGTAACCTTCCCCACAAGGATATCGCCAGGTTTCACGTAGGCCCCTATCCTTATGATTCCGCTCTCATCAAGGTCCTTCAAGAACTCTTCACTCACGTTTGGAATATCTCTCGTGATCTCCTCAGGACCCAGTTTCGTATCTCTTGCTTCGATCTCGAATTCTTCGATATGGATGGATGTGAAGGCATCATTCTTGATGAGGTTCTCGTTGACAAGAATGGCATCCTCGAAGTTATACCCTCGCCAGGGCATAAACGCGACGAGGACATTGCGACCGAGGGCAAGTTCCCCACGGTCGGTGCAGGGACCATCGGCAATGACCTGTCCCCTGGCCACTCTCTGTCCCACCTTGACCAGCGGCCTTTGATTTATGCAGGTATTCTGATTGGACCTGCGAAATTTGACCAGGTTGTAGATGTCGGCTCCGAAGTCACCATCTTCTCCTTCCTCACCACCAACCCTCACGATGACTCTCCTGGAATCCACGCTGTCCACTATTCCGCTCCGTATGCTGGTGACGACGGCACCGGAATCTTTTGCCGTGATGGATTCCATTCCTGTTCCGACGCATGGGGCTTCGGGCCGGAGCAGAGGAACAGCCTGCCTCTGCATGTTGGACCCCATGAGGGCCCTGTTGGCGTCGTCATTTTCAAGGAATGGGATAAGAGAGGCAGCCACGGAAACGAGCTGCTTGGGAGAAACGTCGATGTAGGCAACCTCTTCTCTGGGGACAAGCTTGAACTCCCCGCCTAACCTTGCGTAAACCCTCTCGTTGATAAATTTCCCCTCGCCGTCCACGCGGGCATTCGCCTGGGCGATTGCAATGCGATCTTCCTCCCATGCGGAGAGGTAGAAGGAGTGAGGTTCGAACGTGGGAAGATCTCCTTTCTTCCTGGAAACCTTCTTCAGTTCCGATTCCAACTCTTCCTTTCTGACGATCTGTCCAATATTGAAATCGGATTCGCCCGGGGAAAGGATTTTAAAGTAATCGATGATTTGCCCGTTCTGCACCTTTCGGTATGGAGATTCGATGAAGCCGAACTCGTTGATCCTTGCATAGCAACTGAGAGAAGAGATGAGCCCGATGTTTGGACCCTCTGGAGTCTCGATCGGGCAGATCCTTCCGTAATGGGTTGGATGGACGTCACGGACTTCGAACCCGGCTCTTTCCCTGCTCAAGCCTCCTGGACCAAGAGCGGACAGCCTTCTCTTGTGAGTTACCTCGGCCAGTGGGTTTGTCTGATCCATGAACTGCGATAGCTGGCTGGAACCGAAAAATTCTTGGAGTGCTGCCATGACCGGCTTGGCATTGATGAGGTCATGGGGCATCGCCGTTGTCATTTCAGTATAGACGCTCATTTTCTCTTTGATGGCTCTCTCCATCCTCACCAGACCGATCCGGAACTGATTCTCGAGAAGCTCTCCCACCGATCTTACCCTTCTGTTGCCGAGATGATCGATGTCGTCCTGAGCCGTAGCATCATTCCTGTTCTTGAGGAGAAAGTTCAGGACTGCCAGGAAATCTTCCTTCGTCAGGATCCTCTGATCTAGAGCGACATCCTTTCCGAGCTTCGTGTTGAACTTGAGCCTTCCCACTTTGGAAAAGTCGTAGCGCTGGGGATCAAAGAACATGGCATGGAAAAGTGAACGGGCGCTCTGAACCGTTGGAAGGTCACCCGGTCTCAATCTACGATAGATCTCGAGGAGAGCATCATTCGCGGTTTTTATGGAATCTTTCTCGAGTGTCGAAGAAATGGCAGGACCGATGGGATCCGTCTCCGGAAAAAAGACCTCAAAACTATCGATGCCCTTTTCCACAAGCTTATCGAGTATCTCCTGGGAGAAGATGGCGTTCACCTCGCAGGAAAGGTTCTTCTCTTCGACGTACAGGATCTCTCCTGTTTCATTATCCACTATATCTTTCGCAATCCTTGCCCCATCTAAAAGTGTTTCCGCGTCTATGAGAATATAATCGATCCCCGCCTTCACCAAGTCAGGAATCATCGTCTGCTTGATCCTCTTCCCCTTTTTCACTATGATCTCTTCTGTCTTTGGGTGGACGACATCCCCTTTCGCTCTAATGCCGACAATGGCCGGCGTCACCTTGCAAAAGAGTTTTTTTCCGTCAATCTTAATCTCCTGGAAGGTATAGAACGTTTTGATGATAGCCTCGTCGCTTTGAAGACCCAGAGCTCTCAGGAAGATCGTCCCAAGGAATTTTCTCTTTCTGTCGATCCGGATTTGCAGGATGTTCTTCTCATCGAGCTCGAACTCCACCCAGGATCCACGATACGGGATGATCTTTCCCGTCAGGATGTTCCCCTCACGGGTGAAAAAGACGCCTGGTGACCGATGAAGCTGAGACACTATGACCCTCTCTGTTCCGTTGATGATGAAGGTCCCGTTCTCCGTCAGCATCGGGATATCGCCGAAGAAGACTTCCTGCTCCTTCATGTCCCTGATGCTCTTTGCATTCGTCGTCACATCCTTTTCATAGACGACGAGCCTGATCTTGACCTTGAGCGGTATGCTGTAAGTCATCCCCCGCTCCTGGCACTCCCCCACGCTGTACTTGAAGGAAAGGGTCACGAGACTTCCACATTCTTCGCAGACTCTTGCACGACTGATGTTCACCAGTCCACACTTCGGACACGTCAGTTCTCTCTCCTTCGGATCAAGTGCGAAGAGAACTTTTCCGCAATTCCTGCACTCAGTCTTTAGATGTTCCATCCCCTTGAGCGTGCTGCACTTACATTCCCAGTTTCCCGCTGAGTATTCGATGAACTCGAGAGAGCAGGTCTCGCGAAAATCTGTAATGGGAAAGACTGAACGGAAGACAGATTGAAGACCGATTTCTTCCCGATCCTGTGGAGCGGTGTGCAGCTGGAGAAATCTCTCATAGGATTTCTTCTGGACTTCGATCAAATTGGGAATCTGAATGGAGGTCTTGATCCTCGAGAAGTCTGTCCTATTCAATAGAGTGACTCTGTTGGTTTCAGGCATGTTTGAATACACTCCTATCCTTTGACAATTTGGGTCATGTTCCTTTGGATGTTGGTAGGTTTCACCCTTAATGTCAGGGTTAAAGATTGTTAGTCTTTTGCCCGTGAACCGGGGGAATCTGAGCTAAGATTCCCCTGTTCATGCGGACAAGGATGCGAATTGATTTCGTGCTCTCATTTTATTTCAATCTTGGCACCCGCTTCTTCAAACTTCTTCTTGATCTCCTCTGCTTCTTGTCTGGATATTCCTTCCTTCACGGTCTTCGGAGCTCCGTCGACAAGGTCCTTGGCTTCTTTCAGGCCGAGATTGGTCACCTCTCTCACAACCTTGATGACATTGATCTTCTTGTCTCCCACCTCTTTGAGGACAACGGCGAACTCAGTCTTCTCCTCAGCAGCAGCGGAAGGAGCTGCTCCAGATACTGCGGCGGCCACGGCGACCGGAGCAGCGGAGCTGACTCCGAAATGCTGTTCAAGCCCTTTCACCAGCTGGTTGAGTTCCATGACAGTCATCTCTTCCACGCTCTTGATGAATTCTTCTACAGAAAGCTTTGCCATTTAAAATACCTCCATTCTATGGTTGATCTTAAAACGTTTATTGACTCTTCGATTTTGCCACCTGGTCCAGCGCAGTGGCGAGACCCTGTATGTTTGCATTGAGAATCCTGACAAGCCCGGCGATCGGATAATTCAGGCAATATAGCAGCTTGCCAATCAGTTCCAGCTTGCTCGGTGTTCTAGACAGCTCTTTGAAATCTTCCGGCATTATGAACGTGTTCTCGACGAGACCTGCCTTAAATTCCAGCTCGGGATTATCCTTGACAAACTCGACAAGTATCTTGGCCAGAGCGATTGGATCATTATGCGTGTAAAAGAATCCCGTGGGTTCTTTGAGAAACTTCAAAATCTTCTTGTTGGAGAAATCGGCCAGCGCCTTCAGCGCCAGGCGGTTCTTCACAACCCGATAGTTCGAGATCCCATGGATCCTCTTTCTCAGTTCGTTGATCTGATTGACCTTCAGCCCTCTGTAATCAACCAGAAACAAACTCCTGGCTTTACCTATGGAATTCTTCAGTAATTCGATTTCCTTTTCCTTTTCTGCTCTTTTCACTCTCCACCTCGCTACGTCGCCTCAATGCTTCCCGGGTCGATCTTCAGCCCAGGGCTCATAGTGCTTGCGATATGGACGCTTTTGATGTATTTACCCTTGGCAGCGGCCGGTTTTGCTTTGATTATGGCCGCGGACAGAACCCTGGCATTCTCGATGAGCTTGGAATCCTCGAAAGAGATCTTCCCGATGATGGAATGGATGATGGCCGTTTTATCCACCTTAAACTCGATCTTCCCTCCCTTGATGTCGGAGATAGCCTTCGCGAGATCGAAGGTTACGGTTCCCGATTTCGGGTTCGGCATGAGTCCGCGCGGACCGAGTATCTTTCCCAGTTTCCCTACATCCTTCATCATGTCCGGTGTCGCCACCACGGCATCGAAATCTATCCACCCCCCCTGGATCTTCTCGATAATATCGTTGCCGCCCACATAATCTGCACCGGCGGTCTCGGCCTCCTTGAGCTTCTCTCCCGAAGCAAGTACTAGGACCTTCTTGGTCTTTCCTGTGCCGTGAGGCAGAAGGATCGTTCCTCTGACCATCTGATCCGCATGCTTGACATCCACGCCGAGGAGAAAGGCTATCTCTACGCTCTCGTCGAATTTTGCGTAATGCATCTTCTTGAGGATCGGTATGGCTTCCTCAAAGGTGTAACTGTCCTTTTTAACTTCCTGTTTCGCTTTCAGATATTTCTTACCCGCTTTTGCCATATGAGATACCTCTTAACCTTCCACGACGTCGATGCCCATACTCCGGGCGCTTCCCTCGATGATCCTGATGGCAGCATCAAGAGTATGGCAGTTGAGATCGGGCATCTTCGTCCTAGCAATCTCTTCGACCTGCTGCTTCGTGACTTTCCCGACCTTCTCCTTGTTGGGAACCCCAGAACCCTTGGCAATCTGCAACGCTTTCTTCAGAAGAACCGATGCAGGCGGGGTTTTCGTGACGAACGTGAAGGAGCGATCGGAGTAAACCGTGATGACAACTGGGATGATGAGACCTTCCTGCTTCGCCGTCCTGGCATTGAAGGCCTTGCAGAAATCCATGATGTTGACCCCTTGCTGGCCGAGTGCCGGGCCAACGGGTGGGGCAGGAGTTGCCTTTCCCGCTGGAATGTGAAGCTTGATGAATCCAGTGACCTTTTTTGCCATCGTAATACCCTATATAAAGATTCCTTTCATCTCAGATCTTTTCTACCTGTAGAAATTCCAGTTCCACAGGGGTTGATCTCCCGAAGATGGTTACCATCACTTTCAGAGTAGAGCGGTCATGATTGACCTCCTCGACCTTACCGATGAAATTGTTGAACGGTCCATCGATGATCTTGACCGTGTCGTTCTCTTTGAAATCGAATTTGGGTTTGGGCTTCTCAGCTGCCACGGAAACCTGGTTCAGGATCCGGGTAACTTCTTCTCCCGTGAGAGGAGTTGGCTTCTCTCGCGTCCCGGCGAATCCGGTTACCTTAGGTGTGCTCCTCACGAAATGCCAGTTATCCTCGTTCATCTCCATGAAGACCAGAATGTAACCCGGGAAGAACTTCCTCTTCGACTTCACTTTCTTTCCTTCCCTTACCTCCACGACCTCCTCACTCGGGATGAGGATCTCTCCGATCTCTTCCTGCTTTCCTTTTGCTTCTGCTCTCTGCATGAGAGACTTCCTCACCTTATCTTCGAAGCCAGAATAGGTATGAACGATATACCACTGTTTTGCCATTTCACCCACCATCGATCACTTCTCAAAACTCTTGAGGATGAATGTTATGATATTCGTGAGAGTCACATCCACAACATAGAGGAAAGCCGAACAGATGATCACGGCAATGATCACAACGATCGTCGTGCCGTAAACTTCCTTGCGGTTTGGCCAGGATGTCTTCTTCAGTTCCAGCCAGACTTCCGAGAGAAACTGCTTGAATTTCTTGTACCAGTACACATTATCTCCGAATCTTCATGAAGAATCTTATT
Source organism: Acidobacteriota bacterium (assembly GCA_040752675.1). NCBI lineage: Bacteria > Pseudomonadati > Acidobacteriota > Acidobacteriota bacterium. The sequence continues at coordinate 750 of JBFMGF010000103.1, read as the reverse complement.
CACGTCTTGCTTAGAGAATTGGCAGGCCAGGAGGGATTCGAACCCCCATCAGCCGGTTTTGGAGACCGGTGCTCTAGCCGTTGGAGCTACTGGCCTACTTTATCTCCTTGTGCAGCGTGTGTGCCCTGCAGAACCTGCAATATTTCTTGAATTCCAGCTTCTCCGTGGTTTTCTTCCTGTTCTTGGTCGAAACGTAGTTTCTTCTCTTGCAAACACTGCACTGAAATACGATGTTTTCCCTCATCTTGTTTCTATCGGATCCCTTCTATCCGGATCTCTCCATTGAATGAATCTCGTTATTCCAGAATCTCCGTGATGGTTCCTGCGCCTACAGTCCTGCCTCCTTCCCTGATTGCAAACCTCAAACCCTTATTCATGGCAATCGGCGTGATGAGTTCGATCTGAATGTTCACGTTGTCCCCTGGCATCACCATCTCCACTCCCTCCGGCAACGATACAACTCCAGTTACATCCGTGGTCCGAAAGTAAAACTGCGGCCGATACCCACTGAAAAACGGCGTGTGCCTACCCCCCTCCTCCTTCGTCAATATGTATGCCTCCGCCTTGAACTTCGTGTGAGGCGTGATGCTCCCAGGCTTCGCTATCACCTGACCCCTCTCTACCTCAGTCCTCTCCGTCCCCCTCAGCAATACTCCTATGTTGTCTCCTGCCTGCCCCTGGTCCAGTAGCTTCCGGAACATCTCTACCCCTGTTACCACCCTCTTAAATGTCGGCCGAATCCCCACTACC